>JAPULD010000243.1 GCA_027295365.1 Planctomycetota bacterium | reverse complement strand
GCGAATGAGTCCGCCGTGAAGACTTCCTCGAGAAATCGTTCACCATGCGCCGCGATCGGCGTCATTTCATACGTGAACGTCACGTGGCAACGATCCACCTGATCTTCGAGCGGCCTGCAGATGACGCTCAACCGCCCCACTCTCGACTCGGGCGTCACCATCACGAAGTGCACTTCAAGTTTCCGAGGGTCGTGCGCGTGAATCACCCACGTCGTCGGCGCGGGATCATCGGGACGATTCGTTTGAAAGATACACCCCGGCTCGGCAAAGCCGGATTCGCTGAACAGGATCTGGGCTTTCCAGTCCTGTAGATATTCATGCTCTCGCTGAGGACAAAAATACACAAACGCACCCTCAGGCGACGCCTCGATCGTCATGACGTAACTCCGGGTGACACGTCGCCTGGGTTTCGGATCATGCTCGATCATCGACATGGTTCCGTTGACCCTCTCCATCGTTCTTCATGAGTTCGCGCAGGACCACCGTCGCGTAGACGCCCCGGGGCAGGTCGAAGGCGACCTGGATGTACCCGCCGTGCTCGTCGACCCCTGACTCCAATGACGAATTGGTCAGCGTTTCCCGCATCGGCCGTCGCGCTCCCTTGGGCACTCTGGGCGATTCGAGCAATGACTTCACTTCCATGCCCAAGCTGGCGATCGCTATTACTTCCCGCTCGTCGACGCCGCCTCCCGCTCTCGTCATCCCCTTCCCCCACAACGGACCCGAAGGCGAGATTTCCAGCTTCTCCAGTCGTGGCTCCAATTCACCACTCGCCAGTTCATCCTGCGTCACTCCAAAGACGCTGCGGCTGTCGTGCTTCCAGGCCAGATCCCCTTCCTCAAGGCGATCCAGGGTCCCACGTTCCAGACGCCCATCCAGCACCCGATTGAAAGCCGCGGACTGAAACGCATTTGCATAGAAAGACAGCATCGTGCGTCCCATACGCTGGCAAGCATCGTCGGGCGATGCCCCCTGCGTCAGAGCCCTGAGGGCCGCCAACTCGGCTCGATCCGCCTTGGCCCACTGCGACATCGCCTCACGATAGTGCCCTTCATCGTACAGCCCACGCCTCGGGGCTTGATACTCGGGAAAGGGTGATCCATTGGAACCAAGCAATTCATCCAACATGCCCGTCCAGTCCTGGTTCAGGACCAGGGAGCCGATCACGTGATTGTTGCGCCGATAGCCGAACCGCTGGGGACCGAAATAATTGGGCATACCCTTGTATTCAAGCATCCTCAACTGCTTGAGCACCAGGGGAGCCTTGAATGGATCGACCTCGCGGATGCGGATCGAAAACCGGTTGCCCTTCAGGTGCCCCATCCGAAGCTTGTTGGTATGACGAGTTGCATCCAGCACTTCGATTCGCGTATGCCCCAGATCGATCCGGGGCGGATCCTCATGCATGTGCACCGAGATCGTCTGCTCCGTGACGCCCTGCTTGTCCTTCATCCCCGCGTAGCCGATCGCCTTTTCAGGCACCCGAAACGCATTGCGAACCGTCGCCATCATCTCGGCATGGGAAACGCCGGTCTTTCGGAGCCTGAGATAGATGTGCTCGCCTTCACCGCATGTTTCGTACAGGGGAATTTCGCTGACGAGAAAATCCTCGACTCGCTGCTTGATGACGCCTCCGATCCCGGAAAATTCAGGATCAAGAAAATGCTGCGCCAGCGGGTCGGACAGGGTTGCGAGGGTAGGGCGAGTCATGGGGGAAGGGAGTAGGGAGTGGGGAGTGGGGATCAGGGAGTGAAGAGTAGAGAATAGGACGATGCTTGACTGAAAGAATGGCCCGATATCAACTTTCGACTTTCAACGTTTCGCCCCGATTCATTCCCAATCGTCATCGTCATCGTCCTCATCGGGATCGAATTCATCCTCGTCCAGTTCGAACTCAGGGTTCAACTCGAATCCGTTGTCGTTCTCGGCGATCGTCTGCTCGAGCACGTGGTCCGCGACGTAGATCGGCACCCCGTTCGCCACCCCCAACGCGATGGCATCGCTGGGACGGGAATCGATTTCAATCACCTGGCCATCCTGCTCGACGATCAACTTGGCGAAGAACGTCCGATCGGTCAGGTCGTTGATGATGATCTGCTTGAGCTGCCCCCCCAATTGCTCGATGACCGTCGACAACAGTTCATGCGTCTGGGGCCGGGGGATCTCGATGCCCTTGAGCCTGCGTTCGATCGCGAACGCTTCGCTCAGGCCGATCACGATGGGGAAGGTTCGATCGCCTCCGATTTCCGTCAACTCGATGATCTGCATGTCCGTCATCTCCCGGATGAAGATGCGAGACAATTCCATTGGCACCGCCATGATCGATACTCCCGCCGGCTTCCACCGGCTTCTCACTTGATATCGTGTTCCATCCACCGCCTCCGGGCAAGGGGCAGATGCGAAAAAAGACGCCTTCGATTTGCTTCTCGCTCCAAAATCGCCCATTCCCGCATCCCACCATCTTCCCTTATCATGCTCGTTCAACTCCTATAGCCCCGAGGATCGCCATGAACACCGCCCCCCGCTTCATCGTCGCGCTGCTTGCCGCGCTATCTATCGCCACGATCGTTACCGCCCAGCCCGCTCGAACGCCGTCATCTCGTGATTCAGCTCCCGGATTTCGGGGGGGCGACAAACCCAAGGAATCCACCATGCAGTTTGCCATCCACTATTCCCCGGCCTTGGGCGATGGCCCCTTCGATGGTCGCCTGCTGCTATTGATCGATGCTTCGGAGGAAGCTTCAGCCCTAGATAGTCCCCGCGAACCTCGCTTCAACTTCTCCGACAACGTCAACACCGCCCAGGGATTTGGCATCGATGTCAACGACTGGCGACCGGGCCAGCCCCTCATCATCGATGGCTCAGTCTTCGGCTACCCCCATCCATCCCTTGCCGATCTCCCCAAGGGCGAATACGTCGTCCAGGCCATTCTCCACAAGTACGAAACTTTTCATCGCTCCGATGGCCACACCGTCAAGCTCCCTATGGACCGGGGCGAGGGCCAGCACTGGAACCGTGCCCCCGGAAACATTTACTCCACCCCGATGACGGTTCGTGTTGATCCGGGTTCGAAAAACACCATCGCAATCGAGATCGACAACGAGATTCCCCCCATCGAGCTTCCCGCCGATACGCACTACATCAAGCACATCACCATCCAATCCAAGATGCTCACGGAATTCTGGGGTCGGCCCATGCACCTGGGCGCAGTCGTCCTGATCCCTCATGGCTTTG
>JAPULD010000242.1 GCA_027295365.1 Planctomycetota bacterium | reverse complement strand
ATTGATGATGATCAGCAACACGCACAAGGCCAACGCCGCGGACATGACCGTCAGATCCCTCAAGGCACGCTTCGGAGCCAGCACGCGCTTCACCGATTCGCCCTTCAACCGCGTCTCGGTTTCGTTCACCGCCCGGGCGGCCAGTGAATTGGATTCGGAAAGTCCCCCCGTGACGAACTCAAGACTCGAAGCCAGGCGACCTTGCAGACTTGGTATCGCGGCCTCGGTCCTCAAGGCGATCTGGGTCAGGCTGGGCCAGAAGAGGATGACCCGGCGCAGATACGATCCGATCCCCCAACTCAAGGCCCCCAGGCCAATCAACAGGACCAGCAAACGCAGCGTGTCGGGGATGCGCACGAAGAAATCAAAGACGATCAAGGCAAAGACGATGCCGATGGTCCAGAAGACAAGTTGGGCGGCACGATGCGCGATGAGCATCAGGCGGGCCCGTTTTCGAATGTGTTGCAGTTCACTGATGACCTGCTTCATGTCTCGCTCCTCGCGCTGGAGGCCGACGCGTCAATAGCGTGGCGCCCATGCATCTATAAACCGTCCGAGCCGACCCGCGTCGCAATTCACAAGTCACGCAGATCCGCTTACACCAGCCGGAGCGCTTTTCGCCCGATCCATTCGAACGTCAGAAAACAGAAGAAAAGCAGAAACACCAGCGGAGTATCCCAGATCCGCTCGGTCAGCGGGTTAATGGTACGCACGGATCGATTCGGAAGCAGTCTGGCCAGTTCGCCGAAGTCCTCGGGCAGGAGGATCCGCCCGCCAGTCGAGGTGGCCAGGGCTTCGAGTAATTCATGATCGGTCTCGGGGTGCCTCAATTCGTCATCCGGGGCCACCACCTCCACCAAGGTCGTCAGACGCAGCTCGGGAAGTCCCAGATCATCCAGCTTCACTTTCAATTGACCGGCGGTTTCGGGAAGGTAGATCGCCGAATACCGATCCGGCGAAGCTACATCGCGTCGCAGTTCGATTTCCGCCAGGGCGTTCCCGTCCTCGTCCTCGAGGATCACGGTCACGCTCACCCGACGCTCGTCGTCGAGTTCGGCGTCAAGCAATCTCAGGTCGATCCGCACGGGTTGACCCACTTCGAGTCGTCTGGGATTGACTTCCAGCACCGCCGACTGATTTGAATTTGACAATGATTCACGGCCCAGCATGCGGATCATCTGCACCCAGAATTGTTCGGGATACAGCTCACCCCGCCCATAACGCCATCGCCAGATCTCGTCCGTCGCGACATAGATGCTTTGACCGAATCCGTAACGCATCTTCATCACCAGCGGGAGGCGACCCGTCGGGAATTCCTGCACCGTCTCGGCCAGGACTTCGGTCGTGGGCTTCAAGAGACGCGGGTCGATCTTCTGGGCGTAATACAACTGCGACCAGCGATAACTCGGGTCGGAGAGCTCGCGAGGCCAGCCGAATCCATCGTCCGCGGTGAGCCTGAGCACGCCAAGCCGATCGGCCAACTGGGTCGGCTGAAGATTGACCGGCTCTCCGATGGGGGAGAGTGACAATGAACCTCGCATGGGCAACAGGTCCGCCAGCGCGGTGCCGGTATACGTGACCGGCGTGCTCCGCTCTCCTGCAATCCAGAGCAACCCGGCACCTCGATTGGCGACGTGATCGCGTATCATGTCGAGTTGATCGGGAGAGAAAAACGTGGAGGGCACGTCGCCAATGATGATGACATCGAATTCCGCAAACTCCTCGGGAGAGCGCGGCAGCCTCGTGATCGGCAGGTTGCCTTCCTGGGCGAAGTCGCGATCGGCTGAAATCAGGAACACCGAACTTTCGATCGACTTCTCGCGCACCAACAGGTTCTTGACGTAACGATATTCCCAACGGGGATAGCCTTCCACCAGAAGCACCCGAAGGGGTCGATCGACCAGGTCGATGTTGATCGACTTGATGTTGTTGCCGGGGATCAGGTCGGGCTGGTCCGTGTCGATCACGACCTGCCAGATGGTCTCCCCGGGGAAATCAGGCTCGGCGATGAGCGTCACGTTGTCGCGCGTCTCGCCCGGGACCAACTCGATGGCGTCGAGTACCTCACCCGACAGCTGATCGACGAGTCGAATGGTGCCGCCCAGGTCCATGACGGCGGAGCCCAGTCGATCGAGCTCCACGGACACCGGGACCTTGTCGTGGATGAACGCTCGGCGTGGCGCGTTGACCCGCCTGATCGCCAGATCGCCCACGGGTTCCGCAGAACCCAGCGGTACCGCGAAGACCGGCACGGAGTCGGCCTGCAGGCGCCTCATCACGGAACGGGTCGGGGGATCATCGGTACGTCCATCGGTCAGCAGCACCACGCCACTGAGGGGACGCGCCGCGGCTCGTTGCAATGCCTGCTCGAGCGCGGTGTTCAAGTTGGTGCGTTGGCCTTCCGGATCGCTGAGTTCGACGGGCAATTGGACGATGGTTTCATCTTGATTCGTATCACTCGCATTCAGATCGAACGCCCCGAAATGAAATCCGAGATACACGAGCTGCTTTTCCTCCGAGAGCTCCTGGAGCATCTCAGCATGCGACTCAAGGATCGAGCGAAGCTGCTGATCACGAGAGATCCGCCCCGTCGAGCTGCCGGCATCCTGAATCTGCATCGACTCGCTGCGATCGACCAGGACGAGCACCCAATCCTCCTCGATCGATTCGCGGGGCAGTTCCAGCATCGGCCCGCTGATGACCACCAGCACCAGAAGGATGAGCAAGGCGCGAGACATGGCCATCGCGCCCCGGCTCTTGCGGCCGCCCACCAGTCGGGTGTAGCTCCAGAATGCGAACAGACCCACGACCATGAACAGCAGGGTCCAGACCCAACTTGCCCAGGGATGTTCCCAGGCCAGTCGCAACGTCTGATCCGCATCACGCGGAATGACATCGAGATCGAGCAGCCAGCGCATGAAGTCACTGTTCATGAGGCACCGGCCTTTCCGGTCTTCACGACCCCGGCGATCGTAGCGCGAAGACCGCTTCCGAATCGCTCCTCGCCTTCATCGATGCGAAACGCATGGCTGAACCAGCGTGCCAGCAGGGTCTCCAGCAACACCAGGAACATCAATATCCACAAGAGGATGCCCGCGAGTGACGAACCGGAACGAGTGCGGCTCAATGTCGCCCCCAGATCTTCCGGATCGTACAACTGCCATTCACCGGAATCGGCAAGCCATGAATTGATCGCGGTCGCGTTCTGCGTTTGCGTACGTCCTGCCAAGGGCTCGACGTTGACGGCCAGCGATCCCACGTTCTGCGCACCTTGATCAAGTAGTTCGTACAAGCCCGACAAGGCAAGCGGCTGCTGAGGTCTGCCTTGTGCATCGATCGGGTACATCTCGCCTTCCGGATCAATCAGATCACGCACGGTCGATCCCTGGGCCAAGGCTGATTGAGTCCCGACATGCAACTGTTGCGAGGAATGCGCCAGACTCAATCCCTGACGAATCGTTTCTTGGAACAAAGGCACCATCAAGGGTTTGCTGGGCAGGGTGGTCCACGAGAGTTCAGGAGCCACGGCGAGGTAGATCACCATGCCATTGGAGATTGTTTCGACTTGCGTCGAAGCGTTGTCATCATTCGAATCCAACTTCACGCCGGGCGTCCCGATGGCCAGGAAGGGCGTTCCATCCTCGAACATCAACGCCGCCAGAAACTGCGATTGATCCGGATCGATCGGCAACGACCGGATGGCCTGAATCGGCAAGGCCAGTTCATCCAGGTCCGAGGAAATCATCCGCAGAAGTTCCGAGGCCGGCTGATCCGTCGCCAGGGCGAGTCCTTCGTCGTGCTCACGGACTTCCAGCATAATGCGCCAAGGCAAATCCAGATCGTCGCTCATACGTTCAACCCAGGGATGCACGTTGATCTCGCCGGGCGGACAGACGAACAACAAACCCCCGCCATCCACGAACGTCCGAAGCATGCCCCAGCTGCCGTCGGGAAGCAGATCGGGCCTGGACAGAACAACTGCATCGGCGGATCGAAGATCGACCACATCCAGAGCCGTCGGTTCGACGTTCACCACTTCGATCGGGCTTTCCTCCGAAGGCTCAAGCGCACGACGGATCCAGAGACCGGCCGGCATGCGATCGATGGTGGGTTGAAAACCAAAGGAACGTCGGTCCACCACCAACACCCGGATCTGGTCGCGCAGCTCGAGCACCGTAAACCGTGTGTTGTCGGCTCCGAGCGAGTCGTTGTCGATGGAAGCGGTAAGACCGATCGAGCGATCACCACTGACCGCGAAATCAAGGGAGAACTCCACGCCGGCCTCGGATTGACCCGGAGCCCATTCGACGGTCTTTGGCTTCACGTTCTCAATGCCATCGCCGGTGAGCCTCACCTGGGTTATCGCGGGACCGAGTGTTCCGCCTGAACGACCCAGTCTGACCATGATCTGACCCGAGCCATCCAGCACGCCCGGCAACACGACGCTGCGCACCGGACGGAGGCTGAGAATCTGCGTGTTGTTGATCGGATCCGACGCGGGGGGCGAGGCGAGCAGCGTCAGACTCCGACCCACGTCCTTCAGGGTATCGGGAAGGGGGGAACTCATCGGCGCCGAACCAGTTCGGAATTCACTGAGCAGATAGACGAGGACCTCGTCGTATCGATCATCCATGTCCTCGACGGCTTGCCTCAGCAAGGTCAAGGCCCCCGACACATCCGTCGGGGATTGCCGGGGCTTGAGCTCTTCCAGCATAGCGATGACGGAATTGTGATCGCTCGAAGGGGGAGTGAGCACTCCTCGAGCCGGTCGGGCACAAGTCACCAATCCCACGGTATCGCCCAAGTCGAGCGTCCTGATCAACTCGATCGCGTCATTCACGTGACGCTCAAGCGCCGTCTCCTGTTGCTCGGACGTGACGTTCGAGGCCAGACCATCATCAATGACCAGGAAAACCGCCCGGGAACCGCCCACGTTGAAGAGGTCCGTGTCTTCCAACAGAGGCCTCGCCAAGGCGAACCCGATGAGGGCAATGATCAGGCAACGCAACAACAACAAAAGGAGATGTTCGATCTGCAGTCGGCGTTGATGTTTACGAAACGCTTCGAGCAGGAATCTCATCGCCCCCCATTCGATGGGCTTGCGACGCTGCCGACTGAGCAGATGAATAAGAATCGGCAGCCCGATCGAGATAAGTCCGGCCATGGCAAGACCCGCGGTGACGAACGTCATCGGTCACCCCCGGACTCCCCGGATTTCCCGGATGCCCTGGCAACTCGGTTTGTGATACGCGTTGCCCAGATCATCCGAATTTGCTCCGCTTGATGAAGGCGTTGCGGCGAGCCAGCAAATGCGTCAGAGCCGGCCCCACGGAATCATGCGTGTCCAGACGCTGGTAATCGAAACCGAAGCTCAAGGCATTCCGCTCGATTAACTTATTGTGCCTATTGATGGCTTCAAGGTAGCTCTTGCGCAGCGCTCTCGGATCGACCCGAAGCTTCCCTTCGCCTTCAAGCCCTTCGAATGGGGAAGGTTGGTTGAATGCGAAACGCATCTCCTGGCGATCAAGCGTCTGCAGCATCACGACATCGTGTCGTCGATGCCGAAAGCGGGCCAGCGACTTGCGGATCGTCTCGGCGTCCTCGAAAAAGTCGGAGATGAAGATGAACAAAGCGCGATTGGTGATCTTGCCCAGTATCTGGCTGGTCACTTTCTCGAGATCGGTTCCTGATTCCACGGGATGCGTGTTGAGTGATTTGATGATGCGGCGCCATTGTCCTTTGGCGCTGGACCGCTTCAACAGCGTCTTGACCTCGTCGGCATAGACACAGACACCGACCCGGTCCTGCTGATGCAGGCACAGATAGCTGATCGCGGTGGCCGTCGCGGTGGCGTGGTCGAACTTGGTCCAGCGATTGATCCGTCCACTGGCCTTGGTGCCGCCCCAGTTGGCCTTCACCGTAAGGCTGCCGTAGTTCATCGAGGCCGAGGCGTCGATCATGAGAATGATGTCGAGGTTGGTTTCCTGCTGATACTGCTTGATGACCAGCTTGTCGGAGCGACCATACACCTTCCAGTCCAGGTGCTTCAAATCGTCGCCCGGGACGTACTGGCGATGCTGGGCGAACTCCACGGCCATGCCCTGGTAAGGCGAACGGTGCATGCCGCTCATCACGCCCTCGACGATCATCTTCGCTCGGAGTTCAAACGGAGACAGCTGGACCAGGGTTTCCGGGGCCAGGTAGTTCTCCGCTCGAATTGTGGATGCCTCGGCCATGAGACGATCTCGACCTCCTTGAGATCGGGCCAATCAGTACGACGACCCGACGATCAGTGCATCACCGCATCCATCTGCTGCACGGTGTCGGCGTCCGCCGCATCGATGGGCGTGATCTCCAGCAACTTGAGGACGATGTCGTCAGTGGTGATGCCATCGGCTTCGGCGTTGAAGTTTGTGATGATGCGATGGCGCAACACTGGCAACGCCACCTCCTTGATGTGCTCGGGCATGACATGCGTCGCACCGGCGAGAATCGCCTTGGCCTTGGCCGCCAATACGAGATACTGGCTCGCCCTTGGGCCGGCTCCCCAGCTCAAGTAGTTCTGCACGATCTCGGGCTTCTCGCCCGACTCGCGAATACGGGTCGAGCGAACCAGACGCAAGGCGTATCGCACGACATGATCCGCAACGGGAACCGAGCGGACGAGTTGTTGCAGCCTGAGCACTTCTTCGCCCGTGATGACGGGATGGACGCTCGCCTCTTCGCTCGTCGTCGTTTGCTGGACGATTTGCAACTCTTGCTCTTCGGTGGGATAGGTAATCTTGATGTTGAACATGAACCGGTCGAGTTGCGCTTCCGGAAGCGGATATGTGCCTTCCTGCTCGATCGGGTTCTGGGTGGCCAGGACGAAGAAGGGCTGGGGCAACGGATGTCGCATGCCGCCGGCCGTGACCTGACGTTCCTGCATCGCTTCGAGCAGCGCCGCCTGGGTCTTGGGAGGTGTCCGGTTGATTTCGTCGGCGAGGATGACGTTGGAGAAGATGGGGCCCTTGACGAACCGGAGTTCGCGAGAGCCGGTGGTCTTGTCCTCCTCGATGACCTCGGTGCCGGTCATGTCCGATGGCATCAGGTCGGGGGTGAACTGGATTCGGGAGAAACCGAGACTCATCGTCCGAGCCAGGGTGGAGATGAGTAGGGTCTTGGCCAGACCCGGCACGCCCACCACGAGCGCATGGCCACCTCCGAAAACCGCCATAAGCAGTTCATCGACGACCTCTTCCTGTCCCACGATTACCTTGTGAATCTCGTTGGTGATGCGGTTGTAGGACTGTTTCATCTCCTCTACGGCAGCCAACGGGTCTTCGATGGTGTTCTTGTTCGGCGTGGCAAGTGGGTCTGACATGGTCGATTTCCGGGTCTTTTCACTGATAAGTCGGTTGGATACAAGATGTTTCGGCCCGTTGGATGGTTCGAAATGAGTATAGTCACCCGAGTTCCACAGGGGGGTCCAAAGGCCTCTTACGACAGTTCCGCTTTGTACCAGTAGGTCGGAGATCGAGTTGCCCGAACTGCCTGAAATTGAGCATCTCAAATCCACTTTGGAGCCTGTCCTGGTGGGCGCATCGATCAGCCGCGTCGTTTTGAGTCGTTGCGACATCCTCCGAAACCGAAAATGTGAAAATGGGTCGCCAGCTTCCCAGGCCGATCGTCTGGCCCTTCTGGCCGGCGCCAGCATCACGTCCCTCGACCGCCATGGGAAACAATTGGTGATGATCGCCGAGAGCGGGTCCATCGTCTGCATCCACCTTGGCATGTCGGGGCAGCTTCGATTCATCCCCACAGCACAGAAGCTGACCGATTCGAGCCATGTGCATTGCACCTGGACGATCTCAGGCCCCGGAGGGAAGGGCCGTCTCATATTTCGGGACCCAAGGCGATTCGGCGGGTTGTGGACGTTCAAGGACGTTCAGGAGCTTCTGGACACCCGCTGGTCCAAGCTCGGACCTGATGCATTGACCGTCAAGGCGAGTGCATTGAAACAACGGCTCGGAAAGTCAACGAGATCAATCAAGGCAACACTGTTGGATCAATCGGTGATCGCGGGGGTGGGGAACATCTATGCTGACGAAGCATTGTTCGACGCTGGTCTGCATCCGTTGACCCGATCATGTGACCTGGAGCCTGCTCAGATCTCAGCGTTGGCCAAACAGATACGCCAGATCATGCGAAGGGCGATCAAGGCCGGAGGTTCATCCATCCGCAGCTATGTGGACGGCACCGGGAAGTCGGGTCGATTCGTGGAAGGGCATCGAGTCTACGGCCGGGGCGGCCAGCCTTGTCTGCGATGCGGGAGGGAATTGGATCACATGGTCCTGGCCCAGCGAAGCACGGTCGCCTGTCCTCACTGTCAGCCCATGTGCGAATCCAGATGAAACCAATGGGGCCACGAAGGGGTCCCGTTATCCACGAGTTATCCATGTGGATGGTTTCTGGAGTACTCCTTATATATGGGTATTGAGCTTGGTGGCTCGGAATGGGTTCTTTATGAGAGAAGGGTTAATTAACTCATCATCATAGTTAAAGACCCTTCCGGTTTGTGGGGGAATCGAGTGATCGTGGCGGGATCGTCGGTCGCGTGGGGCATTCAGCTGGAGCAAGGATGTGGGTTGTTTGTCTGCTACGTGCGGGCGCGACAAGGGTAAATCACATGGCGCGCCGGTAGCAAGTGTTCGATCAGGCATTGAGGTGCATGATTTTGCGGATTCAGCCATCGCCTGCGGACGCGAAGGAAATGGAAGCGTCAGATTCTCAACAAAGTTGACGACAGCGCGATCCCCGGGACACCTGTATCACTTGTGGATTATTCGTTGATAGAGGCCATCGGGCGCGACGCGATCTGCTCTTCGAGACGCGAGACATCCAGATCCAGGGAAGTATCGTTCTCGCGTTTGGTATCGACCATTTTGATGGCGTGCATCACGGTCGTGTGATCTCGGCCGCCAAAGTAGCTGCCGATCTCCTCGAGGCTGTATCGCGTATGACGACGTGCAAGCCACATGCCGACCTGACGGGGCAGGGCGATGGACTTGTGGCGTCGCTTGGAGAGCAGATCAGTCAGTTTTATCCCGTAGTAGCCAGTCACGGCATCGATGATCTGCTGGATGGAAGGCTTGACGGTTTTTGAGGACGTCAACGGTTCGCCAATGGCTTGCTTGGCGAGTTCAAGGGTGATGGGGGAACTGTTAATCAGCGCCAACCCCTGTATCTTGGTGATGGCCCCTTCCAATTCCCTTATGTTGGTGTCGATCTTCGCGGCGATGTAGCTCGCCACGTCATCGGGCATCTTGAGATTGCGTAGACCCGACTTGTTCTTGACGATCGCAGCCCTCGTTTCAAAGCATGGCTTTTCGATCCGAGCGACGAGGCCACAGTTGAAGCGGCTGATCAATCGCTCTTCGAGATCGGGGATTTCATTCGGAGGCGCATCCGAGCTGAGAATGATCTGACGACCCGTCTGGTACAGACTGTTGAACGTGTGGAAGAACTCTTCCTGCGTTCGATCTCGCTTGGAAAGGTCGTGAATGTCATCGATCACGAGCAGATCAACATTTCGGAATCGATGCCTGAATTGGGCCATTTGACCCGCCTGGACGGCATCGAGAAACTGATTCATAAACCCATTGCAGGAAACGTAATAGATTTGCAGGCTGGCGTTTTGCCGCATCCCCGTCTGGCAGATGGCCTGGAGGAGGTGGGTCTTGCCCAACCCGACGCCACCATGGATGAACAAGGGGTTGTACGCGCGGCCCGGTTTCTGGGAGACGGCATACGACGCAGCATGCGCGAGGCGATTGCCTGGTCCGACCACGAAATTCTCGAATGAGTAGTCAGGGCTGATGAGCATTTCCTCATCACCACCGGACCATGAATTCTGCTCGCTATACTCGTTTTCGGTACTTGAAGTCCCGTTTATGACCAATGGGGGGTGATTTGAGACATCTTCGGTGAGATCTGCCTCGCCGACGAAACGAACGGCCAGAAGCCGACCAGTCACGGATTGTGCCGCATCGGTGAACTGATCAACGCAGCAGCGTTGCAGGTACTTGAGCTGTACGGGTTCTCGAACGAGCAGTTTTAGCGTGCCACTCGAGATTTCGAGAGGTTCAATGTCGTCGAACCAATGACGACACATGCTCGGGTAATGCTCTCGCAAATGCGCATTGATCGCGTCACTGGTTTGTGGGTCCGGTCGCCCCATCTGTCTCGCCTCACTTTTTTATGAGAGAGTCTACTACTCTGTCCACGTTATTGGGTGTGAAGAAGCCCAGCTGCGATTCCCACCACACGACGGCTTGCAGCCCGACACAAACTTCCACAACACCAAGGCAAAATTTAGATGCAAGTGCTCGATGCGTCAACCCTTTCATCACCCGATTCTTGGGACACGTCAGACTTCGTCGGCGGACATGTTGTGTTCTTCGAGTTGACGATCGTACCGTTGTCGGTTTGCGCGCATGTCCATGAGAAAGTGCACGCGCGACGCTTGCTCCTCGCCGACGAGATCGACAAGCAGCGCCTTGGAAGCTCCGAGGTTCGTCCGCCGTGACGCATGGA
>JAPULD010000241.1 GCA_027295365.1 Planctomycetota bacterium | reverse complement strand
CACCAAGAAGCGGCAATTCGTCGCGATGCAATAAGTCGGAGCCGAAAGGCAAACCGTGAACATGGAAAGCACGAGGCCAGGCGTCTCGTGCTTTTTTTGAAATTCAAGGAAGACGTTCACCTGGTCGATCGTCGGGTATCCGAACTACATATCGTCCGGAATATCGACCCCGAACGAACGTGCTTCCTTGACGCACGTGAACCGCACCGTGTCTTCGGAGACGCCCAGCAGACCCCCCAGCTTGATGAGTACATCCAACTCTTCGAGGGAAAGCTCCCCATCGGCAAAAGCCATCAGGATCAGCTCCGAGAGCAGGGCTGCCCTTTCATCCAAGGCCTCCGGGAGCGCATTGGATTCCTCGTCCGTGATTTCGGGATTGTCGAGGATATGCTCAAAGTCGTCCGCGGAGATGCCCCAGAACACCGCCCGGTCGGCGAGCAGTTCGAGTTCCTTGGGATCAAAGACGCCATCCGCCATGGCCATGGCGAGCAGCAGCTTGGCTTTGAGGGTATGGGTGGGCATGGGGGGCTCCAATGGGTGGAGAAGAGAATAAGGCATTGTCTCCCGGCTCACAATGACAGCCCCTGACAACCCCCGACATCGTCGTGCCGGGGGCAGTCTGAAATCTCAAGATGAAAAGTGTTTGATCAAGCCTATGCGTCTTCGGCTTTGGCGATCTGCCAGAATTCCAGTTCGACGGGGGCCTGGCGACCAAAGATGGTGACCAGCACGCGGACCTGACCCTTTTCGGGCAGGACTTCGTCCACGGTGCCTTCGTAGCTCTGGAAAGGGCCTTCCTGAATGGTGACGGCATCACCCTTGGCGAATTCGAGCTTGACCGTCGGAGTCTCTTCGGGAATCCGTGAATCCAGAAGCATCTTCTCGACTTCAGAAGGCGACATGGGCGTGGGGTGCCCGGCGGTACCGACGAAATCACCCACGCCGGTCGTTTCCTTGATCAGGAAGAAGACGTCCTGAGGAATTCGGCCATCTGACTCAAGCTTCATCTCGACAAAGACGTACCCGGGATACAGCTTGGTTTCGGTAATCCGGGCCTTGCCGCCCTTGAGCGTCTTGGTCTTTTCCGTGGGGACCATGATGCGGCCCACCAGGTTTTCGAGACCTTCGATCTGGACCTTCTTGAGCAATGTCTCGCGGACGTAGCTTTCCTTGTTGGAAGCGACCCTCAAGACAAACCAGTTCATGCCATTGCGATAGGCGGGAAGATCAACCGCCGGGTCGAAGGGACGATCATCCTTCTCGTCTTTTTCATTGGAATCAGAATCATCGGAAGCTGGTGGAGCGCTTTTCGAGGCGTCATCAGCTTGCGTGACTTCGGGGGCGGAGGGCTCGGACGTCGGAGACTCGACCTCCACCACATCCGATTCGGTCTTCGGATCAGAGGATGTCGATTTGGGCGTGGCGCCCGGGTGGTTGTCTTGCTCGGCCATGGCCGGCTCCTGTTGAGAATCGAGTTCGGGCATCGAAGACAGCACCTGGAAAAAGGAGGAATGCGAATAACGATCAGACGATTACGAGCCTGCGTCCTTGAGCACGCCGAGGGCCTGGAAAAAGAGCTGAAAGACAAGATCGAAGGTGAAACAGAGGAGGGCAATGAGCATAGTGAGACCGATGACGGCCCACGTCGATCCGAAGATCTCACGCTTTGTCGACCAGTTGACCTTCTTCATTTCGCCTTCGGTGGCGATCATGAAATCGACCACCTTGGGCTTCACGCCAATGAGGTAGTAGCCCAGGATCCCAAACAGGGAGATGAAGAGTACCGATCCGCCAGCCTGGATATACACGGGTTGCAGTGTGCCGATGCTAATCCCGCCCATCATGTCCCAAAGCCATTGCGAGCCCATGAGCACGATTGTGGCTAGCGAGAAGGCGGTGCAGACTCGGGTGTAGTAACCCTGATTCTTCTTGTAGATGCCTAAATTCATCGGCCGGGATCTCCATCGTTTAGCGGCCGGGGAAATACTCGCCAATCCCGACACAGGGAGGCGAGGGGGCGTTCAACACGCCGGGAGTGACTCGAACACTCAACCTGCGGATTTGGAATCCGCTGCTCTGCCAATTGAGCTACCGGCGTCGCGATTCAGCCTTCAGTGTTCAGTTCTCGGTTTTTCAGTCGCCCATCGTTTGTGGGAAATGGAAAAAACGGAGAACTGAACACTGAAACACTGAAAACCTTTCGCTTACTTTCGCTTGATCTTATGCAGCGTGTGCTTGCGAAGACGGGGGCTGTACTTCTTGAGTCCCGCCTTGATCTTTTCGTCGATGCCACCCTTGACGCGGATGCTCGTGCGATAATTCAAATCGCCGCATTCGGTGCATTGCAGCCAGACGTATTCGCGACCGTCGGTTTTTTTCTTGGCCATGGAAAGGCGTCCGTGAAACGCGGCTCATGCCGCGAGAATCGTAAAATCGTTCGGCGACCGGTCCTTGACGATGTTGCATCAGGGACCGGTCACCGATCGGGGGGAATCTGAATCACTCAAGGATCTTCGAGACGACGCCCGAGCCGACGGTGCGGCCACCTTCGCGGACGGCGAAGCGGAGGCCTTCTTCCATCGCGATGGGCTTCTGCTCGAGATCGACCGTGATCGTGATGTTGTCGCCGGGCATGCACATTTCGGCACCACCCAACAAGTCCAGCTTGCCCGTCACGTCGGTCGTGCGGAAGTAGAACTGGGGCTTGTAGCCGGAGAAGAACGGCGTGTGACGGCCACCCTCTTCCTTGGTCAACACATAGACTTCGGCCTCGAACTTGGTGTGAGGCGTGATCGAACCGGGCTTGCAGAGCACCTGGCCACGTTCGATGTCTTCCTTGTCAATACCACGAAGCAAGGCACCGACGTTGTCGCCGGCAATACCTTCGTCGAGCGTCTTGTTGAACATCTCAACGCCGGTGCAGGTGGTCTTCTTGGTTTCATCGGCAAGACCGACGATTTCGATTTCATCGCCGATGTTGACCTTGCCACGCTCGATACGACCCGTGACGACCGTGCCACGACCCTTGATGGTGAAGACGTCTTCGACCGGCATGAGGAACGGCTTGTCGTCTTCACGCACGGGTTCGGGAATGTAGTTGTCCAAGGAGTCCAACAGTTCATCGATGCACTTGCAGGCGTCGTCGTCGGTACCGCCCGAATCCATGGCCTTGAAGGCCGAGCCGCGAATGATCGGGATGTCATCGCCGGGGAAGTCGTACATGCTGAGCAGTGCACGAGTTTCCAGTTCGACGAGTTCAAGCAGCTCCTCGTCATCGACAAGGTCGCACTTGTTGAGGAATACGACCATGGAGGGCACGCCGACCTGACGGGCAAGCAGGATGTGCTCGCGAGTCTGGGGCATGGGGCCGTCATTGGCCGCGACCACGAGGATCGCGCCGTCCATCTGGGCGGCACCGGTGATCATGTTCTTCACATAGTCCGCGTGACCAGGGCAATCAACATGAGCGTAGTGACGGGCTTCCGTCTCGTACTCCTGGTGACTGGTCGCGATCGTGATGCCACGTTCCTTTTCCTCAGGCGCGTTGTCGATCTGGTCGAACGCGCGAGCGGAGGCGAGGTTTTTGCTCGCCTGGCGCATGGTGATCGCGGCGGTCAGCGTAGTCTTGCCATGGTCGATGTGACCGATGGTTCCGACGTTGACATGTGGCTTGGTACGTTCGAATACAGCCTTGGCCATTTTGGCTACTCCACAACAAGTAGGCTTGTTTAAGCCGGGAACGAATGTCTCGCCCGGCATGAGAATCAGAAACAAAACGAATTACGCGGCCGACCCGCGTGATGAAAACGAAATTAGTCGTTGAGACCCGACCCAGTGGGGGCGAGACTCAGCAGAAAGCCACCGATGGGACTCGAACCCATGACCTCACCCTTACCAAGGGTGTGCTCTACCACTGAGCTACGGTGGCAGGGACACCGGGTGGAGGCGGAACCGGGCCGTTCACAGACTGGACCGGAGCCCGCCAGACCCAACGAAAAACCGTCCCGAAAAGGGACGGAGTAACGTCAAAGTGTAGCCATTTCAAACCTTCTGGCAAGCCGATGGGGTCGGTATTTTTAATACTTTCAGGGGATCTCAGGTCGCGGATTGAAATAGCTTGATTTTCGGGGTCAGGGGGAACTCGCAAGAGGATTCGTCACATTAACCTGAAATTCCTCTTGAAGATTAGTCAGGTTTGCCCAGGGGCCTTGATCTTTGACATGTCCATCCAGGAAAAGCATCAAGCACGTGCCGTTGTACCGAAAATCAACCTCATCCGTGCGGTTGTCAGGGTCATCAACCAGAATCGTATCGCCGACCCGGGTTTGCTCAACGGCATAAGGCTCATCCAGGGGGGCGATGGTCTCGCCTGCGAAGGAGTCAACCAGGTACATGGCACGATCCGGGACCCGGATCTGGGCATTTGTGAACCAATTGCCATTGATGGGGGTCGCCACCGCTCCAGGAATCGGGGGCGCATCAGGTCGAGCGTTGAAAAAGTCGTTAGCGGCGAAAAAACCGGGGAGATTTCGCTCTTGCGCTCCACTCCCGAAAGGCTTGAAGTCGACTTCGATATTGCTGAGTCGTTTGAAATCCTTTGAGTTCAGGCCAGCCGATCGAAGCGGGCTGTCCAAGCCTGAACGCAGCTTTTCATACACCACCTTGTCAGGCGAGTCGTATCGATAGCTGAGATTCAAGTCCCCTTCAATTGTCAGAATTTCGCCATTGTTAAGCCCAAGATCGTTGATGGTCCAGAGAATGTCCGTCCAGGTTCCGACGCTTGGGTCACCTACCGAGAGGTTCAGTCCAGCCGGTGAACTTGGAACGGTCCGGACTTTTCCAGAAAATGGGAAGGCATTCGGATCGGAGTAATCAAACTGGCTTGGGAGTATGAAATCGCCGTTATCGCCTGAATAAATGCTCATCCAGAGATGAATCTGGCGCATCCGGTTCATGGATTCGGCTTTCTTCGCGGCACGATTGGACCGGACCAAAGCTGGGAACAAAACCGCAATAAGTACGGTGATGACCCCCAGGACGACCAGTATTTCCACCATCGTGAAGCCACGGGATGTGGTCTTTTTTTCCATTGGTCCTCTCCAGTCCTGGGCGTTTCCTGATTTTCCGGGAGGGATCTGTCACTTTCATCGAGTATGAAAAAATGACGGATGTCCAAGTATACCAAGGAGATACGTCATTTGTACGATTGAATTACCGTCATTTTAAACTTCCGTGATTCTGTGTCCTCAATCAGGCCAGATTCATGGTCATCAGGAATTCGGCATTGGATTTTGTCTTGCTCAGGCGGCCGCTCAGCAGTTCCATGGCCTCCACGACTGACATGTCCGAGACGACTTTTCTCAGCCTGATGACCAATTCATGCTCCTTGGGATCCAGGAGCAGTTCTTCTCGCCTTGTGCCCGAAGCTGAAATGTCGATGGCGGGCCAGATTCGCTTCTCAACGAGCTTGCGGGTCAGGTGCAATTCTGAATTGCCGGTGCCCTTGAACTCCTCGAAGATGACTTCGTCGGCCTTGGAACCGGTATCGACGAGGGCGGTGGCGATGATGGTCAGGGAGCCGCCATTTTCGATGTTTCGGGCCGAACCGAAGAATTTCTTGGGTTTGATAAGGGCCTGACTATCGACGCCACCCGTGCCGATCTTGCCGGTGTTGGGTTGGGCATTGTTGTAGCCACGGGCCAGACGCGTGATGGAGTCGAGCAGGATGACGACGTCATCGCCATATTCGACCATGCGGCGTGCTTTTTCCGTCACCATCTCGGCGATCTGGATATGTCGTTTGGCCTCCTCATCGAACGTACTGGCCACCACTTCGACGCGGTCGGGTGTATTTCGTTGGAAGTCAGTCACTTCCTCAGGACGTTCGTCAATGAGCAGGACGATGACGTGCGCCTCGGGATGGTTCTTGGCGATGGCATTGGTAATTTTCTGGAGGATGATGGTCTTGCCCGTGCGGGGCGGAGCCACGATGAGGGCACGTTGACCGAAACCGAGCGGGGTCACGAGGTCCATGACCCGGGTTTCAATGCCCTCGGATTCCGTTTCCAGGACGATTCGTTTGTCGGGGTGCAGAGGCGTGAGGTTTTCAAAGGTCGGGAGGTCGTGCAGAAGGGAGGAATCCCTTCCATTGACTTCTTCAATTCGGAGCAGCGCGAAATATTCTTCTGTTTCTTTTGGGGGGCGAATCAGGCCCCGAACGACCTGACCCTTTCGCAATCCGAAACGTCGAACCTGGGAAGGGCTGATGTAGACATCGTCAGGTGAAGGCATGTAGGAATATTCGGGACTGCGGAGGAAGCCGAACCCGTCGGGCATGATCTCGAGGGTGCCTTCCCCGATCATGAGTCCGTGTTTTCTGGCCCGGGTCTTGAGTATTTCGAAGACCAGCTTCTGCTTGGGCATCGTCACGAAGTCTTCGATCTTCTCTTTCTTGGCGATCTTGGCCAGCTCTTCGTTGTCCATGTGCTGCAAGGCCGACATGTCCATGACGTCCCTCTTGGCCAAGTCGTATTTGCCCTGCAGTTCCTTGTCGAGCTCTGCGGCCTCACGCTCGAGCTCTTCGTCGGTGGGGACCTGCCCAGGCTTGAGGGTCATCGTCGCCATCGAATGTGACGAGCGGGAGGGGCGGGAGGGGCCGCCTGAACCGCCGGATTTCTTTCTACGTCGGCTTCTTTTCTTGGCCATCGCTTTACGGGCTCCAAAGTGAATTGAGAATCCCTCGACCAGAGGTCACCGGAGATTCATGGGGTGCAAGAAGGAATCATCAGGGAAAAAGTGGGGTTGGATCTCACAACGACATTGGGCCGGAATTCATGCCTGCGTTGGGATGCCGTCATGTTCGTTCAAATAGGGAAAAAGGACGCCCCGAGCTCATAGTAATTCTACCGGGAAGGGGGTGGTGGGTTCAACCGTCGGGCGTCGTGCCTTGATCGCCTGATCATGGTCGTCTCCGATGATTCGGAAAACTCTGACCTTGGGTTCGTGGGGAAAACCACTCAGGGCGAATGTCGAATTACGATTCGACCAAGGGGGCAATCTGATTGAGTATGGGGTGAACTTGCTCCAACAAGTCGTTGTGAGCACCATTGTTCGACACTCTATAATCCGCTCTCTTTCGCTTCACGTCAAGCGATAACTGGGAATCTTCTCGTTGCTGCAGCTTATCGTCGTCCCATCCACGATCGGTGGTGACACGCGAGAGCCGTATGTTTCGCTCCGTATCCACGAAAATGATGGCATCACACTGTTCGTCGATCCCCGCCTCCACTAACAAGGGGGCATCAATCACCAGAGCCCTGACGCCGGCGGGAGCATTTGTAAAGGCCTCCTGCCGCTGGGATTCAATCCAGGGATGCGTCAATTGCTCAAGTCTCACACGTTGATCGGGATCAGCAAAAACGATGGTTGCGACCTTGGAACGATCGATTTCGCCCTGTGGGTCGAGCACGGCATCACCCCACCAAGACACGATCTGAGCCTTGATCGCGTCATCCTGAAACGAAGCCCGAGCCAGCTCGTCAGCGTTGGATACGAAGCAACCCAGATCGCGCAGGATGGCCGCCACGGCGCTCTTGCCGGATCCGATGCCACCCGTCAGACCGATGATTGGAGGCGTCGTTTCAGGCATCGTGCTCTGGGGACTCGGAGAGTGTGATTGTTTGGGAAAAACGACCATCGGAATCGCTCATACTCCTGGAGGGTGAGTCGGGCATCCTACAGTGCTTCGTACCGATGATCTTCAACTGACCACTTTTGTCCAGGTCGTGCCCTCGGGACCATCCTTGATGACGATGCCCAGGGCCAGCAACTCGTCGCGAATCCGATCCGACGTGGCGTAGTCTTTCTCCGCCCGGGCCTGATTCCGCTCGTTGATCTTCGCCTCGATCATCGTGGCGTCGATCCCCGACTGTTCGGCGCTC
>JAPULD010000240.1 GCA_027295365.1 Planctomycetota bacterium | reverse complement strand
GTTCGTGCAGATCCGGGTGGGCAAGAAACGCTACACGCCGCAGGAGAGCTCCGCCATGATCCTCGGCGAGTTGAAGCGGTTGGCCGAATTGTATCTCGACGAGCCGGTCGATCGGGCGGTCATCACCGTCCCGGCGCACTTTAACGACTCACAGCGCCAGGCGACGAAGGACGCCGGTGAGATCGCCGGTCTCACCGTCGAGCGCATCATCAACGAACCCACCGCTGCCGCCCTCGCCTACGGATTGGACCAGAAGGAAGATAAACGCATCATCGTCTTCGATTTCGGGGGCGGCACCTTCGACCTTTCGGCCATGGAGATCGGAGATGGCTTTTTCAGGGTCGTGGCCGTCCATGGCAATACCCACCTCGGGGGCGACGATTTCGATCAGCGCATCATCGATGTGGTGGCCGACGATTTTCGTCGCAAGGAGCGCATCGACCTGAGGCATGACCCGATGGCCCTCCAACGTCTGAAGGAGGCGGCGGTGCAGGCAAAGCACGAACTTTCGCATCGCCCCGAGACGATGCTCATGCTGCCCTTCATCTGTGTGGACGGGGAAGGTCCCAAGCACGTGCAATACAACCTCGAACGCACTCGCTTCGATTCACTGTGCACGGATCTCTACGACGACGTGCGTGAATGCTGCAAGGCCCTGCTCAACGAAGCATGTTGGGCGTTCAAGGACATTTCCGACGTCGTCATGGTGGGCGGGGCCACCCGCATCCCCATGGTGCAGCAGGTCGCACGGGAACTCTTCGAGACCGAAGAGCTGAACAAGTCCATCAATCCCGACGAGGTGGTGGCTCTGGGGGCCGCGACCCTGGGCGGCATCCTGCAGGGTGACTTGAAAATGGTGAGTCTGATGGATGTCACGTCCCAGCAACTCGGCGTGGAAACGGTCAAAGGCGGCACTTCCACACTGATCGCGAAGAACACACCCATTCCCATGACGACGACGAAGATTTTCTCGACGCCCCGCAACAACCAGACCTCGGTGCCGATCAACGTGCTGGAAGGCATGGCGGAACGGGCCAAGCTCAACCGATCGCTGGCCGAGTTTCAGCTCATGGGAATCCCCAAGGCTGCGCGGGGCGTCCCCCAGATCGCGGTGGAGTTCGCCATCGACGCCAACGGCATTCTCAAGGTGACCGCGACGGACAAGGACACCGGCGCCTCGCGCAAGGTCAAGGTGTCGGATAGCGTCGGGCTGGACAAGAACGAGATCGAACGCATGAAGATCGTGGCGGCGAACCACGACAACGAGGCGGAGATCCGGGTCGAGATGGCCGACATGCGCAACCACGCCGAAGGCGTGCTTCACGACCTGACCAAATGGCTGGAATTCAACCACAAGATGATGAATCCCCGCGCCGTCGATCAGCTCTCCAAGGCCCTGAAGAAACTCGAGAAGCGCATCAAGAATGGCGAGAAGTTCGGCATCCGCAACACCCTGAAGAAGCTTGACGAGATCATGACGCCCCTGCGCAAGACGGGGTGATCGAGTCACGTCTGCTCGTCAGCGTCCGGGAGGCGCAACCGCTGTATCGATCATCGAAATCGAATTCGTCTTGATCAGTGACATGGTTCCCCGGAATGTTGGATCATGTCGCCATTTGGTTCGCACTGGAATCGATAGAATTCAATCGATTGAATGTGAATTGAATTCATGATTCAGAAGCCATTGTTTTCGCCACAGACCGCCTCCATAGCCGCTGAGCGAGCCGTCGGAACGAACCACGCGATGACACGGGATGAGGATGGACATTCTGTTGTCGCCATTGGCCCGACCCACGGCGCGTTGGGCTCCGGCGCGTCCGATGTTCTCTGCGAGTTCGTGATAGGAGCATGTCGTGCCGTACTCGATGGTCAGAAGTTGATTCCAGGTCTCGAGTTGAAATTCCGTACCTCGTAGATCCAGCGGGATCTCGAAGAGCGTTCGCGATCCTTCAAAGTAACTGGTCAGCTCTTCATCGAGTTGGGCGAACAGTTCGTGCCTGCCCGGCACGATGGCATCGCCATACAAACGTCTTAATTGATTTAACTGTCGCTGAAGTCGATCCTGGTCAGGATATTCCAGCAGGCAAAGCCCAGCCTCGCTCGCGCCAGCCACCATTGGCCCCAGAGGAGTCAGCACGCGCGAAACCACCACGCTGGGCGTTCGTCGACTGCGGCCCGGGGGCGAGCCGAAACATTTCGCGAAGGCGTCTCGAAAACCGCTGGCCGAATCGAAACCGGTATCGAGACCGGATCGGAGGAGATCCTCGCCATGACGAAGGCGACCCAGGGCCAACCCCAGTCGTCGCGCCCGGTGGTACGCCTGAAACGTCAGGCCATGATGTTCCTTGAACCAACGCCTGACCCGGGTCGGTTCAAGATCGAGGCCACGCAGATCCTTGTCCCGCCAGCGGCGCGATGGATCACGCTCGATCGACTCCATCAGGGGACGCAGCCACCCGGGGGTCTCGCCCTCGGGCTCAAGTGGCTTGCAACGCTTACAGGCTCGATACCCCGCCTTGATCGCCTCTCGGGTATTGGCAAAATATTCGACATTGACTTCCTTGGGCTTGCGGGCCGGACAGGTGGGGCGACAGAAGATCCCCGTGGTCTTCACCGCCAGCACGAACACGCCTTCAAAGGACGCATCGCGTTCGAGGGAGGCTCGGTACATCTCACGCTTCGTCGGCAGGGTGGTGATCATGCTCACAGCATGTCATTCTAGCAAAAGTGATCCACCGGTTTCTGAGCGCGGAACTCGAATCTTCCAAGGGGCGAGAGATCGTGTGGGTGCCATGGGCAGGACCGTTGCTTCAACGGTTTTGCCCGTGGAGATATTGAAATACGACGACACGGGCAGGAGGAACCTGCCCATGGCACCCGCGATCGGCGTTGACATTCGCTCAATCCTTGTTGCGCTTGCCCTTCAGGTAACGATCGAGAAAATCGCGATAGGCCATCGCGGCGGTGATTCGGTTCTGCTTGTTTCGAAAGCCATGTCCCTCGTCGTCGAAGACGATGTATTCCACGGGGACCCCATTCGCTTGGACCGCGGCGACGAGATCATCGCTTTCCGCCTTGAGCACTCGTACGTCGTTGGCCCCCTGCACGACGAGCAGCGGGCGTTTGATGTTCGAGGCATGGAAGAGCGGCGAATACGCATGGAGCCGATCCTCTTCCTTTTCAGGATCGCCCAGTTCCGCAAACAGGCTTCTGCGGTACGACGCCCACCAGGGCGGAATGCTCTTGAGGGTCCGGAGCCAGTTGGTGACGCCAAAGATGTCGATCCCTGCGTCGAACGCTTCCGGCTCGAAGGCGAGCGCCGCGGCGACCATGTAGCCGCCATAACTGCCCCCGATGATACCGATCCGATCCGCATCCACCCAGTCCAGGGTTTCGAGATACTTGCGGCCATGCACGCAATCCTTCAGGTCCACATCGCCATGTTTGCGATCGTCCAGGTGAAAAAACGTCTTGCCGTACCCCGAACTGCCCCGGTTGTTGACGGCCAGGATCGCGTACCCGTGGTTGAGCAGGTATTGGATGTTGGCGCTGTACCCCGAGCGGCTCTGGCCCCCGGGACCGCCATGGACCCAGACCAGTGCGGGAACTTTCGCATCGGGGGCGGCCAGCTTGGGCTTGTAGAGCAGGGCCGGTATTTCAAGGCCATCAAAACTCGGATATCGAATGACGCTGGAATCGACCAGATTGCGCTCGTCGATCTTCTTGCTCAGCGTATTGCTCAGGCGTCGGGCGCGAGCCCCCGGCTTATCCAGGGCCTGAACAAAGAGATTCGATGGTGATGTGTCACCATTCAGATAGAACGCCATGAGATTTTCGCTTCTGGCGATGCGGACACCCGTGATATCGCCCCGATGGAGTCTGGGCATCTTCATCGGCTTGCCGGTCGCGGTATCAAGGATCGTGATGATGGTTCGTGCATCGGCATTGACGCCCGTGACCAGGTATCTCCCATTCCAGGAGAGCCTCGAGAACATGATGTCCCAGTCCGCCTCCTGCACCAATTCATGCTGGTGCGAGGCAAGACCGTAGGACCAGACCCGTCGGAATTCATTGCCCGCATCGCTGAGGTAATACAACGTGCTCCCGTCGATGGAGAAGCCGGCGAAACCATGCGAGACATCACCATCGTGGCGAGTGATCAATCTCGGTTCTTGATCAGGCATGGTCGTATCGAAGACGAAGATGTTGTCGTTGGCATTGTCCTTGATCATCAACAACGCGACCCATCGACCGTCCCGGCTCGTCCCAAGAAGGTTGTAGCCCTTCGAGTTCTCGAAGAGCATCTCTCGGTCATAGGTCTTTGCGTCGTAGCGATACAGATCCATGTAACGGGGATTTCGTTCGTTCGTCTGCAGGAAGAAGCCCGTGAAGTCCTCCTGCCAGCCGACGAACTGTCCCCGGCTCTTCTGGCCGGGCGTCAGGTCGATCGAATCGCCATCGGGCGTGCGGACAAAGATGTGCGTCAGTTCGTTGCCGGCCGTGTCGGCCTCGAACAGGAAGCGGTCATCCTCGGGAAAAGCGCTCACCGCGTACGTGGCGTTGTCCTCGGAAAAGGTCATCTGGATCGGCTTGCCACCCTCGACCGGTTGGCGGTAGACGTTGAAGATGCCGCTTGCGTCGGAAGTGAACAGGATGGCCTTTTCATCATGCGTGAAGGACGCCCCGAACATCGTGGTCGTATTGAAAAAGGTTTCCGCGTCGTAGGTCTTGAAGTCGCCCCCATGAACCGAACTGCAGGCCAGGGCCAGCAATGCGATGGAGCCCATATGACGAGAATCAAAATAGCGATTCGAGGGGCGGGACGAGATGCGAGACATGAAAGTACTACTCCTTGGTTCACCAGGATATAACGTCTCAGTCACCTCAGGCTGCGGCGAACCCGGCACGTTCGATGAACGCATCGATTTTCCAGTGATACAAGACCTGTTTCGTGAGATCCAAGACGACTCAGGAATGCATCGTAACGAATCCCCCCCCGGATGCCCGGCCCCCGGACGCCTGGTCCCCCCGATCCCCGGATGCCTTCCTTCTCTGGAATCTCGCGCCTTGAATGGAATTCATCCAATGTAAGTAAAAATCCCCGCACAGAGTCAAAGACCCTGAGCGGGGGAGCTGAAACAGGGAGGCCTTATCGCCTTGGGGATCGAGCCATCGAGGCCATGAGTAATGATCCCCAAAGCTGTAGTTTTGGACCGGTCTCCTTCAAACAACCAATTCGAAGGCGACGCTATTCCCGATTCATTGTGGATGTGAAAATTTATGAGGTGCCGCGATCAGAGCCTGGAAGGTGGTTCCCCGTTTGATACCCCCGTTGAAACACGAGTGGAAACACGACATGTGCCACGGGGCTGTGAGCCGCGCTCTTTGCTTGGAATAATGTGCGTCCGGCACGACCGACACGGTCGTGGCACAGGAGTCCCGCTAATGCTTCCATCACCCCCAGCCGGCCAGCAATGACAACAGGTCTTCGACATCGACATCGCCAT
>JAPULD010000024.1 GCA_027295365.1 Planctomycetota bacterium | reverse complement strand
GCAGGTGAACCATGATCGCGGTCACCTGATCATCGGCATTGAGTTTCGAGATCAACCCCGCAACATCTTCATGAGAGGCCTGACCCGGAAATTCATGCAAGACGTAGTCGATCCCCAACTTCTCGCAATTGCTGGCTTGATTCCTGGCATAAATTGCCGCCCCCGGGGAATCTTCCCTACCCACCAGAACCGCGTCCAGACGTACCTTTCGTCCTTGACCCTTCAAGGCCTTTACGCGACCGGCCAGGTCTTCCCTGACTCTCCCGGCGAGCGCTTTTCCATCAAGGATCGTGGCAATCATCTCTGTAGCATACTGCATGGGGATGGAGTATAGACATGAGTTGTTAGATCCTCTCTCGCCTGAGCGGAGGATTGCAGGATGTGCACACGCTACGATGGCGTCATGCGAATCTGGTTCAACGGACAAATCATGGATGAAGCCGAGGCGAGGGTCAGCCCCTTCGACCGAGGATTTCTCTTTGGAGATGGCGTCTACGAAGGCATCCGCTTCTTCAACCGCGTGGGCGTGGGCATGGATCTGCATGTCAGTCGGCTGGCGAAAAGCCTCGAAGGGACGGGCATCGGAGGATTCGAGGCGACGGATCTGCATGAGATCTGTGCCGCATTGCTTGAGGATGGCAGACTCGATGACGCCATGATCTATTTTCAGATCACACGGGGGGTGCAGATTCCCAGGAATCACCATCCCAACCCCTCCATGACGCCGACGGTCTTTGCCTATGCCACGCCCGCCCCGGCCTTGCATGAGTTGGACAGACCGAACGTCAAGACATGCATCACCACGGAAGACATTCGCTGGCGGCATTGCGAGATCAAATGCATCAGCCTGCTGGCCAACATCCTGGGCATTGGCGAGGCCCGGGATCGGGAGTACGACGAGTCGATCTTCGTCCGTGATGGATTCGTGGGCGAGGGGGCGATGACCAATGTCTTTGTCGCCATCGATGGGACGCTGATCACCCCCACCACCAATGAAGACCCCCCCATCCTGCATGGCGTGACCCGGACTCTTCTGTTGGAGGTCGCTCCCCACGTGGTTGAGCGCGTCGAGGTCCGTAGGCTGAGCATCGAAGAGCTACGAAATGCCGACGAGGTGATGATCACCTCCAGCCGTCGGTTGCTGGACTCGGTTCGTCTCGTGGACGATCAGGCGATCGACGCTGCGCCGGGCCCGGTGGCGATTGCCCTTCTGGCGAAATTGAAGGTCCATCTGGCCGAGACAAGCGACATCGCCCTACACTCCTCCTGATATGACAGCCAAAATAAATCTCATCGCGATCAACATCGGCAACAGCCGCATCCAGCTTGGCGTGTACGTCGAGGGCGAGCTGACCCGAAACGAGCATTTCGACCATGAAAACCTGACCGCATGCGTGGAAGGCGTGGTTTCGGGTTGGCAAGAGCTTGGCGATAGGTCTCACATGGCGATCGCCATCGCCTCGGTTCATGAAGCACTTGCCCAGAAGCTGGCTTCTGCCATTCGCGATCAATTATCCGTCGAGGTGAATCACGTGGGGTCTGATATGCCGGTGCCGATCGGTACGCAACTCAATCCTGAGACCATCACGGGAGTCGATCGACTCCTGAACGCTGCCGCGGCCTTCGACACGATCAAACAGGCGTGCATCGTGATAGACGCCGGGACGGCCGTGACGATCGATTTTGTCGATGGAGACGGGACGTTCCAGGGCGGAGCCATCGCCCCGGGGGCGCGATTGCAGCTTCAATGCCTGCACGAACAAACCGACGCCTTGCCCGAGTTGATCTTTGCCCAGCCTGATGTGGATCCGTTTGGTCGATCCACGGCTCAAGCCATGTTACGAGGCGTCTATCACGGCATCCGGGGCATGGTGTGGAAGCTCGTCGAGCAATACGCCGAAGCGTACGAGGCGTACCCCACCGTAATCGCCACGGGAGGCGATGCACAGACGCTGTTTCATGACGACGAGTTGATCGACCGGATCGTGCCCGACCTGACCCTCCACGGAATCATGGTGACCGCCCGGGACGCGTTGGTGGGACAGACCGATGAAGATATCGACGTAAGGCGTAATTGATCGCTGGATTTCAAACAGTTGAATCTCGATATGAATTGGCTCGATCGATTTTCAGTGATTCACCATCGTAGATTGCTTTTTCCTAATGCCTCGTGCCAAGTGCCAAGCGCCTCTCCACTCCCATGTGCGGCCGATTCAGTCTGACAACTCCTGAAGAAGTGATTGCGAAGTTTTTCAGTCTCCTGGCGATTCCGAGATTGAAGCCCCGCTATAACCTCGCCCCCACGCAAGCCTGTTCAGTCATAAGACAGGACGACACGAGTGGAGGGCGTCGCCTCGATCCCATGCATTGGGGACTCATCCCCTCGTGGGCGAAGGACAAGTCGATCGGCAACCGGATGATCAATGCCCGGGGTGAGACCTTGGCGGAAAAGCCCTCCTTTCGGGAGGCATACCGGAAACGACGTTGCCTTATTCCAGCCGATGGCTTCTACGAATGGAAGAAGGAAGGCAAGCGGAAACAACCCCACTGGATCGGCCGGGCCAATCGTGCCTTGTTTGCCTTTGCTGGGTTGTGGGAAAAATGGAACGAGAGTGACCAGGATGTGATCGAGTCGTTCACGATCATCACCACGGAGCCAAACGAAACGATTCGCACGCTGCACGATCGCATGCCGGTTATCCTCGACCCGAGTGATTACGATGCGTGGCTGGATCCCGACCAGGATGATGCGAACACCTTGCAAGAACTGTTGGTCGCCACCCCGATAGATCTGCTCGAATTCCACCCCATCTCCACCCGCGTCAACTCGCCAACCCACGACGATCCGAGCATTCTTGAACCACTCGATTCAAGTGGCTTGTTCGACTGACAACCAAACTCTCGCGATGTAATCGCTCGCGAAATCGTTGGTGGTTTTCAGTTTTTTCATTTTCAATTATTCTTACGGTTCCATCGTCAATATTTGTCCCATCAAGTCGATCCCATACCAGAGGTTGGCGAGGCGAATGTTCTCGTCCGGGGCATGCTGGTTGTCATCGTGATTGGCGATGGGCACGATGATGACCGGCGTTTCGAGCATCTCATTGAAAAGGTAGAGAGGCAACGAGCCCCCCAACGAAGGCATGAGGATGACATCCTCGCCACTGGCCCGACGAGCCGCACGCACCAGGGGATCGACGATGGGTTGATCCATGGAGGATCGGGCGGCTCGATACCCGCTGCCTCGCTTGACCAGAGCGATCTTTGGGTAGGACAGTCGGGTTTCCTCGTTCGGGGGCTGGCGGACGATGTGATATCCCTGCTTTCTGATGTGCGCTTCCACGAGATCCTGCATCGCCCGGGGGTCGTTGCCTTTGACCAATCGCAAGTCCATGGCCACGGTGGCTTCCATCGGGATGATGTTTCGAGCCGAGGCCCCGACCGAGGCGCAGACGATGCCCTTGATGTTCAGCGAGGGCAAAAGCAAACGCTCGGCATAGGGTGCGTTGTTCAATTCACTGGCCCCGAGGCCGAATTCGCGTCTCAACTGATCGCTGATATCGGGCACCTTCGCCAACGCTTCAATCTCGCGAGGAGAGAGCGGCTCGACGCTGTCGTAATACCCCTCAACCAGCACCTTGCCCTGCTCGTCCTTCATGCTGGCCAGAAGCTGGGCCAGCATCAGCCCCGGGTTGGGAGCGAAATTTCCATAGTGCCCACTGTGCAGATAGCGGTTCGCCCCGAAGACCGTGATCTCCAGGCTGGTGATCCCCCTGACCCCGAACATGAGTTGAGGGGCGCGAGTCTGGTGCACCGGGCCATCGCAAATCAACCAGACATCCGGTTCGCGAAAGAGATCGTTGTAATGCGCCAGGTACTCTCGCAAATGAAGCGATCCGATTTCCTCTTCACCCTCGAACATGAAGCGAATGTTCGAGGTGATCGGAATGCCGGCGTCACGCAGGGCCTTGAAGGCGATCATCAACGCCATCAAGGGCGCCTTGTCATCGCCCGCGGAACGGGCGTAG
>JAPULD010000239.1 GCA_027295365.1 Planctomycetota bacterium | reverse complement strand
CCGGCGTGTAGGAATAGCACGTGAGGCAGGGGAATTGGACGCGGCGCACGACGTACTTGGCAATGGGGGGCAACGTGACGGGTTTGCGGTCCGCGAGGGGTTCGAGGGGTGAGCAGCTCGGCGGTTGGGGGGCGTTCCGTGCGGGGGGGGCGGCCGGGGGGCCGGGCGGGGGTGCGGCCGGGGGCGGGGGCGGGGATTGGCGAGGGCTCGTGGTCATGGGGGTAGTGTATGAGGCCTGGACAAAGGGGGCCAAGCATTGGGGAACGTGAATTAAGGTGATTGCAAACCATGCCATGGGTGCAGGCGACCATGGCTCAGGGATGCTAACTGCAGAACTGATAGTGCTTTGGCACACGCTAACCGTTCGTGATGTATTAGCATGTCTCCGCTTTGCATTCTGATTGGTGCGGGGCGAATACGTTTTGTGAGTGGATTTTGGGAAGGAGTACTCACCATGCAGTTGATTACGAAAGTACGTTTTTACGTGCGCGCGATCCTGTGCGCGGCAGTCGGCAGCACCCTCTTGTTCGGGACCAGTCTGGTCTCGGCCCAGGAGCACTTCCACCCCAAGGGCAAGCTGCCTTCGAAATACACGCTGGAGATCTTCGAGCAGGCGCGGGCCACGCTGCCCTTCCATGATCGCCAGGACTTCGATGAGATGAACAAGGGTTTCATCGGCAGGCCCGAATCGGGCATCATCATGGCCGACGCCGGCAACGTGGCCTGGGACATGGAACGGTATGAATTCCTGCTCGATGGCGATTCCATCACCAGCGTCCATCCGTCCATGCTTCGTCAGTCTCAGCTGAACATGAACTTCGGCCTCTACGAGGTGATCCCGGGCATCTACCAGGTGCGAGGCTTCGACCTGGCCAACATCACGTTTATCAAGGGCAAGACGGGATGGATCGTCTTCGATCCGTTGACCGCCGCGGAAACGGCCCGGGCGGCCAAGGAACTGGTCGACGAGCACCTAGGCAAAATGCCCGTGGTGTCGGTGATCTACTCACACTCCCATGGCGATCACTGGGGGGGCGTGCGTGGCATCGTCGACGAGGCCGATGTGCGCGCCGGCAAAGTGGAGATCATCGCCCCCCGCGAATTCATGGCTCACGCGGTTTCAGAAAACGTCTATGCCGGCAACGCGATGTCGCGCCGGTTGTTCTACCAGTATGGCGTCTTGCTGCCCGCGAGTCCGTATGGCCACGCCGGTCAGGGGCTGGCTCAGAATGTCGCTGCCGGCAACCTCGGACTGATCCCGCCGACCCGCATCGTCGAAGACGCCATCGAGGAATTCGAGGTTGACGGCATCACAATGATTTTCCAGAACACCCCCGGCACCGAGGCTCCCTCGGAGATGAACACCTACATCCCGGGCATGAAAGCCTTGTGGATGGCCGAAAACGTCGTGGGTTCGGTCCACAACATCTACACGTTGCGCGGCGCCCAGGTGCGAGATTCGTTGCGGTGGTCAAAGTACATCAACGAGGCGCTCTACGCCTATGGCGTGGAGGCCGAGGTGATGTTCGCTTCGCATCACTGGCCACGCTGGGGCAACGACCGGGTTCAGGAAGTGCTCCGGGACCAGCGGGACATCTACGCTCACATGAACAACCAGGTGCTGCATTACGTCAACCAGGGCGTGACGATCAACGAGATTCACAACGTCTACGAGTCGCCGGCCAGCCTGGATGAGGGATGGACGACCGGCTTCTATCATGGATCCCGGGAGAACAACGCCCGGGGCGTCGTCAATTTCTATCTGGGCCACTGGGACGCGAATCCCGCGACGCTCATCCCGTTGTCGCCCCGTGACTCTGCGCCGCTGTACGTGGAGATGATGGGCGGGGCCTCGGCCATCATGACCAAGGGCCGGGAACTGCACGATCAGGGCAAGTATCTCCACGCGGTGGAGATTCTCGACAAGCTCGTTTTTGCCGAGGTCGGCAACCGGGAGGCCATGAATCTGCTGGCCGACTGCTACGAGCAGCTCGGGTACCAGCAGGAGAATCCGGGGCTGCGCAACGCCTTCCTCGCCGGCGCGTTTGAATTGCGTTCGGGCATCCCGGAGGGAGCCTCGCCCAAGACGAGCGGACCCGACATGATCCGCGCCATGACCACGGACCTGTTCCTCGACTTCCTGGGCATTCGCATGGACAGTCGGTTGGCCGAAGGCAAGGCCTTCACCATCAACCTCGTGACGCCCGACAATGGCGAGAGGTTCCTGATCGAACTCAGCAACGAGACGCTGACCAACATCGAGGGCTACCAGGCCGACGACGCCGACCTGACGATCACGATCGATCGCTCCGACTTGGAGCAGGTCATGATGGGCGTCAAATCGCTGGCTGATCAATTCGCCGATGGCACCGCGAAATTCCAGGGCGACCTGGGCGTGCTCGACCAGCTTGCCTCGATGATGGTGCAGTTCGAGATCGGATTCGAGATCCTGCCCGGCACGAAGGGGCGAGGCGGAGAGAAAGAGAAGAAGAACCCGTTCGAGATTGACGTGACCAGCATCGACGAGTGATCTGAATTTGTCGTGAAGCATCGATCTGCACAAGAAAAACCAGTCCCTCTGATGATTCGATCAGGAGAGTGATATGAAAATCCAATCCATTGCAATGACCTTGGCGTTGTCCCTCGGATTGAGTTGCACCCTCGGCAGTCTTGCCGTGGCGCAAGAAGAAGCCAACCGTTTTGAAGGGATTGAGGTCAGCATTCCGGTCTTATCCCATGACCATTACTTAGGCAAAAATTCAGGCGCGACGCATTACTGGCACGGTGAAAATCGCGATACTCGCTTCATCAAGACCGGAGGCAGCTTTGCCGTCACAGAGGATCCCACCGGCACCATTCACCCTGACATGCTGGCCCATTCCCGGAAGATGGACAGTGGCATCTTCATCATCAAGGACAAGTATTACTTGCTGTATGGCTACGGCCTGACGTCAGCAACCATCATCGATGGCGACGACGGACTGATCGTGCTGGAACCCATGGAATCGGCGAACCGAATGCGACTTGCCATGGCCGAATTCCGCAAGGTCACCGGCAACACGAAACCCGTCACCGGCATCCTCTACTCCCACTGGCACATGGATCACTTCGGAGGTGTGCGCGGCCTCGACAAGATCGCCGAGAATGTCAAGATCATCGCCCACGACACGTTTCTGGGCAACGTCCGGGACAACACCATGGGGGGCATGGGGCCCGCGATAGGCTTCCGGGTCGATTACTCCCTAGGCTCCCTGCTTGAAGCTGAAAGCAAGGGTCGCGTCAACGGTGGCCTGGGCCCTGACTTCCTGATGACTGAGTTGACCCTGATCAAACCCAATACCCTCGTTGAAGGTCACTGGGGCACGTTGGACCTGACCATCTCGGGCGTTGAAATGCATATCGCCCACATTCCATCCGAAGCCCCTGATGAAATAGTCGTGTATTTCAGGGATGACAATCTGCTTTGGGGAGCCGAAGTGATTCAAGGCGAATCGTATCCGAACCTGCACACCATTCGTGGGACGCGGTACCGCGATCCACAGGACTGGTACCCGGGCATTGATGTGATGCGTGATTTCAATGCCGACATTTTGATGCTCGCCCATGGTCGCCCCGTGATTGGCGCCGAACATGTCGAAGACACGTTGAGAGCCTACCGTGATGCGATCCAATTCACCTATGATCAGTCCGTGAAAGCCATCAATAATGGCGCCACCGCAGAAGACCTGATTCGTGACATCACATTGCCCAAGCATCTCGTTAATCACCCATGGTTGGGGAATTTATACGGTGGCATCCGCCATTCCGCCAAGCAGGTCTTTGCCGGAGAGCTGGGTTGGTTCGACGGTGACCCGACCACGCTCAATCCCATTCATTCAAGCGAAGCGTCAAAGCGCTACGTTGAATTGATAGGAGGCAAGAGCATCGTGATGAAGGCTGCCCGGCAAGCGGCTGATGCCGGTGATTTCCAGTGGGCGGCCGAACTGGCCACCCACGTGGTCCGCCTCGACCTTTACGACATGGGACCTCGCGAATTCAAGGCCGAGATGCTCCGTGAACTGGGTTACGCCGAATCCAACATTAACTGGCGGAATTGGTATCTGACCTCGGCTATGGAATTGGACGGCACCATTGACCGCAGCCTCAAGTCGAACCTGAATGCGCCGGACATTCTGGATACGTACACCGTCGGCCAGCTGGTGGCGGCCATGCGATTCAACCTCAACGCCCAGAGAACGGCGGAAGAACATTACACCGTTGCGTTTAGATTCGGTGACACGGTGCACGCCATCGAAATACGTCGCAGCGTGGCGCAGTTTCACGAAGACTATCAAGGCAATGCCGCGGTGACGATCAGCCTGACGAAAGATCTGTTCCTGGGC
>JAPULD010000238.1 GCA_027295365.1 Planctomycetota bacterium | reverse complement strand
ACCCATGATGATGCCCCCCGTGGGGAAGTCGGGCCCGGGCAGGATCTCCATCAACGCCTGCAGGTCGAGTTCGGGATCGTCGATCATCGCGATGATCGCGTCGCAGACGTCCCTCACGTGGTGGGGGGGGATCGAGCAGGCCATGCCCACTGCGATGCCCGAGGAACCGTTGACGAGGAGGTTGGGGAATTTTCCGGGCAATACCGTCGGCTCGCGTCTCGTCTCGTCGTAGTTGGGCTTGAAGTCGACGGTGTCCAGCTTGATGTCCGCGAGCATTTCCACCGTCGCCGCGGTCATCCTCGCCTCGGTGTAACGCATGGCCGCCGGGGGATCGCCATCGATGGACCCGAAGTTGCCCTGCTTATCCACCAGCATGCAGCGCATCTTCCAGCCCTGGCCCATGTTGACCAGGGTGGGGTAGATGACGGATTCGCCATGGGGGTGGTAGTTGCCCGAGGTGTCGCCCGCGATCTTGGCGCACTTTCGGAAGCCCCGCCCCGGGGTCAGGTTCAAGTCGTGCATCGCCACGAGGATGCGGCGTTGCGAGGGCTTCAATCCGTCACGAACGTCAGGCAAGGCCCGGTCCAGGATCGTGGACATCGCGTACGTCAGGTAGCTGTCGTGCAGCTCGCGCTCGATCTGTCGATCGAGGACATGCCCGATGTTGGATGGCTCCTTCGCCGGTTCCGACGCTTGCGGCGTCTCCGGGGTTTCAGGAGATTCCGGCGTGTCCGAGGAATCGTTTTCAGGTTTCTGCGGGTCGTTGGGGTCGGTCATAGAGGACGGTTTCAGAGCGACGGGCCGGATTTTGGCGTCCGGCCTCGTTGGTCGAGGATGGCCTTTTCGGGAATGTGGATTCTAGGCGATCCGGACCATAATTTCACCTGTCAGGGTCAAGTGATGACAGTCTGTGGAAACGACGACCCGGTTCCATCTCGTTTTTACGAAATGATCGATTCAAGACTGGTATTGAGCACGAACGATGGGGCGTAACAGGGCAAGGTATTCGACGTTGCCGGCGGATTTTTTCTTGCTCGATGACTTTTTGCCCTTGATCGGGGAAATCACATGATTCAGCACTTCCATGCCTAGAGCAGGCATTGATTCGAGCACTCGTTGCATGACCATCAAGGCGTCCTCCGGGTCGAGGGCGCCCTGATGGAGCATCGTTTTTTTCTGGGCCTCATCGAGCTCGTAATGGGGCTTGATGAGCGTGATGATCCGCCCCCTTGGAGTCGGGGCCAGCCATGACAGCGCTGCCGGGATGGCGTACCTCTGGGGTGTCCAGGCGAGATCGATGGTGACCAGATCAACGCCAGTTTTCCCCTCTCCCTCAGGGAGAGGGTCTAGGGGAGAGGGTGTGGCCATGGATTCGCTTTGATGGAGTGAATCCTCCTCAACTGTTTTCTTTGTGGGAGCAGGGAACTTGGCATGCAACGCATTCGTGCGTTCCATGACCACGACCCGATCATCGGAACGGAGCTTCCAGGCCAGCGTGCCGTACCCGGTGTCCAGGGCATAGACCTGTTTCGCACCACGCTGAAGCAAACAGTCGGTGAACCCTCCCACATTGCACCCAAAGTCGGCGCAGACGAGATCGGTCACGTCGAAATCAAACTCGTTCAGGGCATGTTCAAGTTTGAGCCCGGCTCGGGAGACGAAAGGATTGATTTGTTTCTCATGCAAAACTGACCATAATAGTCACCAACTATGCAAAGGGGATCCAGCCGTGACCCAAATCGGTGATTCAGAAAATGCTACTGCTGACGTTGCTCTTCTCAAGACTCCACTTGATGATGTCACTCAGGCACACATTTTGGGGCTCATCACATCCCAAGTTGAAGAAAACCAAAAGCTGGAATACAAACGCTCGCCACCAGATTCTTGGCCAGATAAAGAGAAAAGCGAGTTGCGAAAAGATGCAGCTGCTATGGCAAATGGGGGGGGAGGGATCATCATTTATGGAATTGATGAAGACAAAGAAGGACGAGCGGAATCACTTTGTTCATTATCCGATGCAGTTGAACTGAAGAGTCGAATTGAATCAATCTTGATTTCAAATATTGAGCCACCGTTTCGGAGAATTGGGATTCGAATTCTTGATGTAGACGAGGCTCAAATCCTATTGCTGCGAGTGGATAATCCTATCGATCCTCCTCATTGTGTTTTTATGGGCGAATGGAATCGTAGATATCCCATTCGACAAGGGCGTGACACAAGACCAATGTCTCATGGTGAAATTCGAGAGGCTATGCGTTCCGATCAAGTGCTCCGGGAAATCTCACAAATTAGAGGGCTAATTGAGCAAGGCGGAGTGATTGGTCGAGTCGATCCTACTGCCGTGTTGACTTCGCGAGAGATATTGTCAATCACCGATTCGGAATTGTTTGCAAAAGCATCGCTTGAAGAGTTCAGTAGAAACTCTATTGGTAGGCCATATCTACGTATCGCAGGCATACCAAATCCACTTGGTGAAGAATCAATTCTTCGAAGTAACGAGGATGAATTGCGTAGTTTGCTTTCCTCGCCACCTGGAGCACGGCGTCAAGGGTGGTATTTGAGTGGGGACAATGATATAAAACGTCTTCCTGTTGGACTATCTGTAATTGACAAGTATACAGAGACAGCCCTTTCCTTTTACTGGAATGGTGCAGTCGTATTTGATACACCACTTGATACTACTGGGGCAACTTGGGCATATAAGGAATTGGCAGAAGAGGGAGAAACTATCCTAAATCCTCGGTGTTTCGTGGAGCCAATTGTATGTGTACTTGCCTTGCTAAAAAAGATAAGCGGTATGCTTCCGTCCATCATTGATTTTCGATTTGCTGTCGATTTTGTGCATGCACAAGGGATAACTGTCACTCCGTGCTCTATTCGTTCGCCTGCAATGATGTTTAGGCATGGATCAGTAGATTCAAATGCTTTCGCGACGATAGATCAAGATCGTGTTCAGACTTTTACTTCCCCATTTAAACCATCCGAAATAACAGAAGAATTGGCTAATCAGGTCATTGTGGAGCTATTTGCAGAATTGAACATCAATATCCGATCTCAAAATATTCCGATTGAAGATGAGATATTTGAAGTACTTAGAGCAAGCGATACTACTTGAGTCCCACGATGGCGATCCCGGCTTTGTCCGCCGCCTCGATCACCTTGGGCTTGTCGATGAGGATCACTCGTCCTGTTCCCAGGGCGATGCAGGTCCCGTGTGCCTGAGCAATTTGCTCGATGGTCTCAACGCCGATGCTGGGGACATCCGATCTCATGTCGTGATCCCCGGAGGCGGTTTTGAGCAGAACCCAATCCTTCGCCTTGCAAAGTTCGCCCGCTCTCTTGATCATCGCCCCGGTGCCTTCCACCGCCTCGACCGCGATCACGTCCCGTTCGCGCACCGCCATGGATTGGCCAATTTCAAGTTCCACGGCCTGCTTCAGTAAGGGCCAGGCGAACTCGATGTCCGCCAATTGTTTGGGCAGCGGTTTCGTGCTCGTCATCACGCCTTCGCTGGCGAGGTGGTCCGGGATGTACGTGGTCGAATCGATGAGCGTGATTCCGTTGCGTGAGAGTTCCTGGGCGATGGCCCCCAATACCGCGGCATTCCTTCGATCATGCCTGAGATGTTTGTACCACAAGATGACGGCGCGCCAATCGGGCAGGAGCTTGAGGATCCGCAGCGGATCGTGCATGTGGGCCTTCTTGACGCCTCCCACCATGATGGCCTGGGTCGCCCCGGCCTTTTTGAGGACGCGGATCCACTTGCCGGGCCGCGCAAGCCCCGCCACGGAAAAGTCATCGCATAGTCCCGGAAGCTCGGGATCAAATTGGTCGCGAAGCCCAACACAGGCCACTTTCGCCCCCGAGGCCTTCATGCCTTGGGCCACGAGCAATGGCAGACGGCCCTGACCCGCGATGAGGCCGAGAATTGGCTGATCAATCGACATGGAAGCAAAGTGTATCTCTGAAAGCCAAGAATGACCCCTTGTCGCGATCAATAGGCCTGACAACTACGTAGAGACGACCGTGGTTTGCCATTCGCTTCAACTAGGATTTCACATATGAATGGACTCTCCGGCATGGTGATCCCCGTCCTCGGGGCGATGGTCGTCGCCTCGGCGATCAGTTTGCCTCTGACGTGGCTGCTCGTCAGGGCAGGACACAAGGTGGGGGCTCTGGATTCATCGGGGTCCGAGGGCCACGACAAGGAACTCAGGCCAATCCCCAACATCGGGGGAGTGGCCATTTTTCACGCCATCGCGCTTCCCCTGTTGGGGGGCATTCTTGGGGTGTGGCTGATCGACGAGGCGATCTTGGCGACATGGATTCCCGCGATTGAATCCCACCTCCCCCGCATCAAGGAATCCACGCCCACGGTGATTGCGATGTTGTCGTGCATGACCGCCTTGCACATCATGGGCCTCATCGATGATCGCAAGGGGATGGGGCCTTTGCCGAAGATCGTCATTCAGTTGGCCGCCGCGGGGGTGATGACGATCTTCTTCGAGGTGCGATTGCTGACCATGCTGGATACGTACGTCCCGGGGGCGAGCATTGTCGTGACGCTGTTGTGGATCGTGGCCATGACCAACGCGATCAACTTCCTGGACAACATGGATGGCCTGGCGGGGGGTGTGGCCGCGATCGCCGGGTTCATGTTCATGCTGGCGACGATTCTCAACGAGCAGTGGTTCATCGCGGGGACACTGGCGTTGATGGTGGGGGGGTTGTGCGGCTTCCTCATATTCAACTTCCCCCCTGCGAAGATCTTCATGGGCGATGGGGGTTCGTTGGTAATTGGTTTCCTGCTGGCGATCCTCACCGCGAGGACGACGTTCTACGATCCCACGCAAACCGACTTCGCCCTGGGTTCGTCGTGGTATGGCGTGTTCATGCCCATCGTGGTGCTGGCGATTCCCTTGTACGATTTTCTGACCGTCACGACGATTCGGATCAGGCAGGGGAGAAGCCCCCTCGTGGGCGATCAACAACATTTTTCGCATCGACTTGTGAAACGAGGGCTTTCCAAACGTGGTGCCGTCATCATCATCTGGGGTTTCACGGCCATCACGGGCATCGGGGGCATCGCCCTGGGCACGCTCGCCCCCTGGCAGGCGGTGTTGGTGGGCGTACAGACGTTATTAATCCTGATGGTGCTGATCATGCTTGAGCATGCGAGCCGAAAGGTGCCGGACCAAATTGGATCAAAGTGATTCGAACACCGCGAAGCTGAACGACATTCTCCGCTGGAGTGGAGTCGGAGTCATCGCGTTGATTGCGGTCATGCGTTGCCTTATCGTGTTCGCGCCGCAGGTCGTATTCGACATCGACCCTGCGTTCAATTCCGATCGACTGGCGGGGCTCGGGCCGGCGGGGAGTTTGCTTCTCGACATCGTTCTGTTGCTGGGATGTGGGGCGGCGCTCTGGGGTGAGGCCAAGAAGGGGCTCGGGATTTCGGTTCCGATCGTGGGGTTGGCGCTGATTCCGGTTCCGGTTTTCTTGTGGCATGGATTCCACGATCTGGGTGATCTCTGGATCGGTGCGACCTGGCTGGGGGGGGCGATCGCTTGCGTGACGATGGCGCATCTGGCGCGTGATCCGAGAATCAGGATTGCATTCATCGCGTTGCTGCTGGGGGTTGCCGCGCCTTTGTTGGTGAGAGGGTTGGCGGAAGTGACGTACGAGTTCAAGGAGGACATCGCCAGCTTTGAACACGAAAAGGAAAAATTCTTCCAGATGCAGGGGTGGGAAGTCGGCTCATCCTCGGCTCAGATATTCGAACGCCGCATCCGACAGAACAACCCGAATGGCTGGTTCGCCACGACCAACATCTACGCCTCGCTGCTGGGAGTGTTCATCACGAGCTTGTTGGGCCTGACCCTCGCGTCGATCAAGGCGAAACAACCCAGTGGGTGGTGGGCCTTGACGGGATTCCTGAGCCTTGCCTCTCTGGTCGGCTTGTGGATGTGCAATTCCATGGGGGCGATGCTGGCCACGATGGGAGGGCTGGCCATCTTTCTCATCCCCTTGCTTATGCGCCTGGTCCGATCCCTTTTCTCAAGATTCGGCTCGCTCATCCTCATCATCGCTTTGCTGTCCACGTTGGGGGGCGTCTTCGTACGAGGTGCAATGCTCAGCGAGGACTTCATGGGTGATCGAAGCCTGTTGTTCCGCTGGCATTACGCACAGGCGACCAAACGCATCGTCGAGGATGCACCCTTGTTGGGGGTGGGAGCCGGGAGTTATCAACAGGCGTATGCGTTGCATCGCGAGCCACGAAGCCCCGAAGAGGTCAAAAGCGCGCACAGTGTCTTCCTGGATTGGCTGGCCAGCGTGGGCGTCTGGGGCGGAGCCTGGATCATGCTGGTGGTGTCGTGCCTCTGGAGAGCCGGGGCGGTGTGGCGTGATCGCGAACCGCCTGAAATCGAGGAGAAAAGGAAACTCACTCGAAGCGTATTGATGATGGCCATCATCATTGGAGGGCTTGGATTGACCGGGGCGATGCTGGTCGAAGTGCTCGTCTCCAATGATCCGATGGTGATGATGTTGCGTCTGCTGGGGGCACTTCTCTATATGGCGATGGCCACGATCATCGCCTCGATCATGGCGAATGCCTCATCGAGATGGATCGACTGGGCCCTGGTGGGGGGCATCATGGGGCTGGTCATCCATAGCCAAATCGAAATGACGCTGACGCAACCCGGGAGCGTCATCTGGGGCCTTGCCTTGTTGGGGGCAATCGCGCCCCTTCGCGTCAAGGAACGCGAAGACGATTGCCTGATTCACAAACCCAAACGCTCGGGTCCGGGTCAGGGGCTGGCGGTGTTGATCTGGGGCATCACACTCTGGATCTTCATCACCGGTGCGATCCCCTCGGTGCGTCAACAGGTCAAACTCCAGGAAGCCGCCCACGTACTGGATGGATTTCCACGGGATCGGTTCCAACGTGTTGAGCGTCGACAGGAGGCTTCGGACCTGTTGGTGGAGGCCCATGAGATCATGCCCACCAATCCCCATCCCATTCAACGAGCGGCTCAGCAGATCACTTTCGCCGCGAAGCGCGTGAGCGGCCCGGTCCGAGTCGAATTACTTGAGCAAGCCCTGTCGTTGACACAGATTACGCGGCATCCCGATCAAGGCTTCATGATCAGCCTCAGAACGTCGATCCTGATCGACCTCGCCCAGGAAACGAAAGACGCGGCGTATTGGGACCTGGCAATCAAAGAAGCGACGCGCCTGACGGAACTCGATCCACGCCACAATGCGATCTGGAAGCGCCTGGGGGATGTGTGCTGGGAGGCGGAGCGTTTCGAGCAGGCCCGCAACGCCTATCGACGTGCGCTTGAGGCGGATGACCAGTTCGAACTGGATCCCCTCAAGCAGTTCCCGGTCCCGCAACGAGTGTTGATCGAAGGGCGAATCGAAGAAGCGGTGAACTGAAAGGAAACCCATGATTGCCTACACCGTCGCTTGCACGTTTCAGAACGAGGCTCTGGCTGAAGAATGGATCCAGTGGTTGCTCGATGAGCATCTGGCCGAGGTGATCGACGCCGGGGCGATGGATGCGAGCGTGGTGAAGTTGGACGGCAACACACCCCGTTGCGAGGTGCACTATCACTTCGAATCACGTGAAGCGTTCAATGCCTACGAACGGGAGCACGCCCCGCGTTTGCGTGATGCCGGTCTTGCGAAGTTTCCCCTCAAGCGAGGATTGTCGTACATCCGGAGCGTGGGAGAGGTCGTCGCTTAGTTCGTGGGTGCTGCATTTGATGCGGTCATCGAATCCGGATTCACAGCCGCAACGCTTTGACTCGCATTTTCAAGCGCTTGCATGACCAGATCGGTGGTGTAGGCATTGGAGAGCCAGGGATCCGAGCCGTTCTGGGGGAATACCGCCAGCATCGGAATGCCGGTCTTTCCCAAGTCGCGGAGCAGATCCCAACCGGGGGCCTTGTTGCTCGTGAGATCCACCGTAAAAGACACGATCGTGTCTCCAGCAAGGACACTCTTGACTGGATCGGGATTCAGGACAGTGGCCTTGAGTGATTTGCAGATCAGGCACCACTCAGCGGTGAAATCGAGCACGACAATTTTGCCATCCTCGCGAGCTTGGGCCAATGCCGCCGGGGTGTAGTTGTTCCAGATTTTCGTGCTGTATCCAGCATCACTCTGAAGCGCGGCTTGTTGAACGGTCCAGGTCTCTTTCGCCTTGCTCGTAAACCCTGTGGCCACCCAAAGAGTGATGAAACTGAGAATCAAACCAATGATGGTGAAGGTAATTCGCGGGAGTGGTTTGGACGTGATCTGAAACGTACGCATGATCAACCAGAGACCTGACGCGGTGGTCAAGCCGGCGACCGCCCACCAGTGCAGTTGTTTGCCGAGATATGGTTTATCAGTGAGGAGCCCGATGAGTCCGGACCCGATGAAGTACGCCGCGGAGGCGAGCAACAGCAAGCCCATGACCTGCTTGACCAGTTCACTCGCGGGACCGGTGCGGGGAATCTTGTCGACCAGCGAAGGCTTGGCGGCGAGCACCAGATAAGGGGCGGCCATGCCAATCCCGATCGAGGTGAAGACGATGATCACCGTCAACGAAGGCAGGGTCGCGGCACCGGCCAGCAACGCCCCGGCGATGAACCCGAAACAGGGCAGACCCAATACCGCGGTCATGATGCCAAACATGAACGAGCCGAACGGGGTGTCGGCCTTGGGGTTGATCATGTAGACCGATTGAGGCAACTGCATCATAAAGAGACCCATGATGCCGAAACCCATGACGCCGATGATGAGGCCAATACCGAGCGTGATCCACCAGATGCCGAAGATTCGCGATGGATCGGTGACGCTGGTGATGAAGGCGACGGGAAGACCAATTGCAAGCCAGAAGGCGACGACGCCCAGAGCCATCCAGATTCCAAGCTTGAGGCATTGGCCGGGTTTATCAGCATGCTGGCTTATGGTCATGATCTTGATGGGGATCACCGGGAGCACACAAGGCGTGAGATTGAGGATGAATCCGCCAATGATCGATAGAAAAGCCAGGATGACCGTCCCGAATGGGCCTTGAAAGTCTGGCAAGGTCCAGCCAAAGAATTTAATCTTGGTCTCTGCGCCGTCGTTTAAGATGTCATCGTTCGGGCTCGTCTGGTCTTCAGAAGTCATTTCATCAGTGGCAGGCTCGATTTCGGGTTCTGCCGATGTTGA
>JAPULD010000237.1 GCA_027295365.1 Planctomycetota bacterium | reverse complement strand
GCCGGTTCGCGCTTCGTTGGGCACGTAATCCAGATCAAGATCGGGATCGGGATCGTTGAGGTTTCGGGTGGGGGGGATCGTCTGATTCTGGATGGTCAGGACGCAGGTGATCATCTCCACCGAACCCGCGGCACAGATCAGATGCCCCATCATCGACTTGATCGAGCTGATCGGGATCTTGTAGGCGTTCTCACCAAACACCCTTTTGATCGCCTTGGTCTCGATGGAATCGTTTTCCTTGGTGCCGGTCCCGTGGGCCGAGATGTAATGGATGGGAGGTCTTCCCTGCTCGTCGGTGGAATGGGGATCGAGTCCCGCCTGGTCCATGGCCGAAGCGATGGCGGCCCCTCCACCCTTGCCATCGGGGTGCATGTCGGTGATGCGAAACGCATCGGCCGATGATCCATAGCCGATGATTTCGGCCAGTGGTGTCGCGCTGCGTTTCTGGGCGTGTTCCAATGTCTCCAGCACGAGAATGCCCGAGCCTTCGCCCATGACAAACCCATCGCGGCTGCGATCGAATGGTCTCGAAGCCGATTCGTAATCGTCGTTGCGATTGGAAAGGGCCGTCAGGCGATTGAATCCCGTCATCCCCAGCACGTGAAGCATGGTGTGCGTCCCGCCACTGATCATGACGTCGGCATCGCCACGCTGGATGATGCTGGTCGCTTCGCCAATCGCCTGGGTCGAGGCGGCACAGGCGGTCAGGCAGTTGTAGACGGGACCCCTCAAGCCAAACTCGCGAGCAATGTGAGCCGCGGGCATATTGGGTTCCTGCTCAACTTCCGCCATGGCGTTCATGTGCTGCTTGGCGTTCTCGATCCATTTGATCGTGTCCACCTTCTGGGTGCTGTCATCCCAACTGCCGACATTGGTTTTCGAATATGTCGAGAAATCCAGCACGCCTTCGCCTGCCCCGAGATAGATTCCCACCCGGCGGGGATCGAGATCGTCAAACGTTCCGAGGCCGGATTGATCCCAGGCCTGACGAGCGGCTCCCAGCGCGAATCCCGTGTGCTCACCCGCCGTCTTGTGGACCTCGGGATCATTGACGTACTTGGTGAAGTCGTAATCGCGCACCTGGGCGGCGAAGGTCGTCGGGAAGGTGGACGCATCGAATCGGTCGATCTTTCGGATCCCCGATTCACCATTGATCATGCGTTTCCAGACGGTGTCCAGATCATGCCCCAGGGGGGTGATCCAGCCCATGCCCGTGATGACGATGCGTTTCTTGTCGCTCATGAATCCATCCTGGAAAGAATCACAGCCGTATTCTGGCCACCCTGGCTGGCGCTGAGCACGAGGATGTGGTTCAGGTCCGCGTCCCGGGCGTCACATGCGTTGGCGTCGAGCATTTCGACGCCCTGAGTGTTGAGTCGCGCGGGGAGTTTCTGCTGGGCGATGCATTTCGCTCCCACACACAAGCTGATGCCACCATTGCCCGCGTTGCAATTACCCACGTTGGGAATGGTCGTGACGATGGGGATGGACGAGGCGCGATCGCCAAAGATCGAATGGAGGGCACTGACCTCGGCCTGATCGACGCTGGGAATGCTCGAGCCGAACGGGACGATCGCGCTGATGGCGTCGGGGCTGATGTTTGATTGCGTCAATGCCGCGTGGATGGCGTCGGCGATGCCCACCCCATTGTCGGTGATCCCGATCCCCACCGTGTCTTCGCAAAATGATTGACTGGCGGCATACCCACTGAGCTTGGCGAATATGGTCGCGCCTCGGGACTTGGCGTGATCTTCGGCTTCGAGGATCAGCAGGCCACCGCCTTCACCCAGCACGGTGCCCTTGGCATGTGCGTCGTAGGGACGAACCACGGAGGTGGGATCCTCATCGCCATTGGTCATGGCGAGCCTTTGGGCGCATTGCTGGCGATACATCGCCATGGGGTTGAGCTTGAATTCAGTGCCCCCCGTCAGGCAGGCGTCGGCGTCGTCGCGTTCGATGACCCGCATCGATTCGCCCAGCGAGAGAGCCCCGCTGGTTTCGCAACACGTGATGGTGTTGCTGGGGCCTCGGCAGTCGTGGACGATCGTGACATGGCAGGCGAGCATGTTGGGCAAGTACTTCAGCAACCACAAGGGCGTGAGGGTCTGCATGCCTTTATCGCCCCATTGATTGAGATCGACGCCCCCTTCTTCAGCCTTGCTGGACACCAGGGCCATGGTCAGTTCATCCACGTCCGCGGCGATGAGACCCGCCCCGATATGGCATCCAAATCGACCCGGGGCGATGGTGGGCTCCACATCCGGATCGGTGCCCTTGGTGACGAGATTGGCGTTTGAAACCGCTTCCAGGGCAGCCCCCAGGGCCAGTTCGATATCCCGGCACATGACCTTGACGGCTTTGCGATAGCTCTTGGGGACGATTTTCTTGACGCTGTAGGCTTCGTTGGACAATTCAGCCCCGAATGAGCAGTCAAACCCACTCGCGTCGAAACGGGCGAGGGGGGCGATGGCAGATTTGCCTTCGACGAGGGCTTCCCAGAGGGGATCCATGCCCACGCCGAATGCGGTGATGGGCCCGAGACCAGTAATGACAACAGATCGAGACATGGCGGGTAGTTTAGCCCGAAGGATGGGAGAGGTCAGCGAGCCGGACACCAAGAAAGAAGGGAACGGTCGGTGGTCTGTTGAGATTACCCCTGCTGATTGGGCTACGATCGGCCTCACCCATGAATCAAGCACTTGAACAAGCCAGGGAAGTGGTCACACGCGCCACGGACAAGCCGTTCAGGTGGTCCTATCGGAAGGGTTCTCGATGGGTGGATGCGAAATTGCGACCGGCGGTTCGGCTCATGCAGGCCACACCTTTACTGGAGGAGGCGGACAGAAAGAATCTCTCCGATGCGCTTCAGATAATTGGCGACACGCACGATTTCAACGAATCGCCTTTGGCGGCAATTAGGGCGTATCAGGACGCGTGCAATCAAGATCCTTCAAATACCCGGGTACGATGGGATCTGGGAGATATGTATTACAAGATCGGTGAGGACGATGTGGGATGCAAGGTCTTGCGGGAATGCTTACAAATTGATCCTGATTGCGAAGAGTCGCTTAACAGTCTTGAAGAAGTCCAAGAAATAATCCGAGATGGCGATCAATCCCTCCATGACCCGACCCACGAATGGTGGCAGGTACGCGAATGGATCAGCGAAGGTCATGGCGCCATGGCGATAAAATGGCTCAAATACAAGCGATCGTCATACGCCTGCCTGTACCGGGCGCGAGTGTTTGGCATGCTGCAGGATGTCGAGCGCTGCTGGGAGCAATGGCGCATGATTTTTGAGAAAGACGATGAGATCGGCGCCGACCAGTCGGATCGATTCTATCGACCTCGTCAGTTGCAAGAGTCGTTGAAATATTGGGAGGGGCTCAGGCAGTGTGCGGATCGGTTCCACGTCTTTCACGACTGGTCCGCCACGGGAAGCCTCTGCAATCTATTCATGGTGGCACATGATAAATGCGGTCGTTCCACACAAATTAACATACAACCAGTCGATGTATTTGATTTTCACATCGCTCGGTTGTCGCGTGACTCTCGTAAAGCAGAAGAACTGTTGGAACGGCATCCCGATTGGTATCAGGCAAATCGCTTGCACATTCGGCTGACCCGTTAATCCCCGCTCATCGCCCCCACCCGCTTCGCGATCAGCATCGCGAGTTCCAGCGACTGCTCATAATTCAGCCTCGGATCCACCTGAGTCTTGTAGGCGTCCTTGAGGTCTTCATCGCTGAGTCCCCTCGCCCCGCCCGTGCATTCGGTGACGTCTTCGCCCGTCAGTTCGACGTGGACGCCGCCCATATAGGTCCCACTCGTGTTGTGAATCTCGAAGGCCTGTTCGAGTTCCGCGAGGATGTGCTCGAACTTTCGGGTCTTGATGCCCGACTTGGTCCTTTCGGTGTTGCCATGCATGGGATCGCAACACCAGAGCACCGTCTTGCCACTGGCCTGGACGACCTTCTGGTGCCGGGGCAGGTTCGAGGCGATGTCGTGGGCCCCATAGCGGTGGATCAGCGTCAGCCGGCCCGGCTCATCGTCTGGATGCAGCACATCCAACAGCTTGCCCAGCTGCTCATCGCTGGTCTCGACGCCAATCTTCAGGCCGATCGGGTTGACGATGCCCTTGAAGTACTCGACATGGGCTCCATCAACCTCGGCCGTCCTTAATCCGATCCATGGAAAATGCGTGGAGAGGTTGTACCAGCCCTCTCGCCGGGGAACTTGCCTGGTCTGAGCCTGTTCGTAGGGCAGTAACAACCCTTCGTGGCTGGAATAGAAATCGACGCGGCCCATTTCCTCGACCCGCTGTCCTGCCAGGACCTCCATGAAGCGCAGCGATTCGCCGATCGAATTGACGATCTCCTGAAATTCCTCCGCCTTGGGCGAAAGCTCGATGAAGTCAAGATTCCAATATTCAGGATGATGAAGGTCGGCGAATCCACCATCGATCAAGGCCCTGATGAAGTTTATGGTGAGAGCAGCTCGTTCGTAGCCCCTGAGCAAACGCTGAGGATCGGGAATTCGAGACGCCTCGGTAAAGGCGATGTCGTTGATCACATCCCCGCGGTAGGTGGGCAGGGTCACGCCATCGCGGGTCTCGGTGTTTTCCGATCTGGGTTTGGCGTATTGACCCGCGAAGCGACCCACGCGGATGATTCTCTTGTGGGTGCCATGCACCAGCACCAGGCTCATCTGAAGGAGGATCTTGAGCTTGGCCGCGATGTTGTCCGATTCACACTCGGCGAAGTTTTCGGCGCAATCGCCCCCCTGCAGCAAGAACCTTTTCCCCGCCGCGGCCTCGGCAAGCTGTTGCTTTAGGGCTTCGATTTCCCACGAACTGACCAGGGGAGGCAGGTGCGAAAGCTGGGCCAGCACGGCTTTGAGTTCCGAGGGATCGGGATAGACAGGCTGCTGAAGAGCCGGTTTCTCTTGCCACGAGGTTGGTGACCATGCACACATGAGGCTCATCGTAGCGAGCCTGGGCGAGTGCGGCATCGTGGCGTCAAGAGAGAGAAAAGGACTGGAGATTTAAAAAAAGCCCGCCGCCAGAGCCCGGCACGCCCTGCCTGCTCTGTAA
>JAPULD010000236.1 GCA_027295365.1 Planctomycetota bacterium | reverse complement strand
CAAGTGTTTCGAGTTCCAGCTTGAGACGATCACTCTTCTCCTTGAATCTCGCCTCCATCTGCCGCAGCTCGGCTTGCGCTTCTGCACGTTCATTCAGGCCTTGCAGCACCAACGAGCGATTGACCGTCACCACCACCGTGGGGTTGATCATGACGGTGCGTCTGGCCGAGGCCTGATAGGCGAGTACGCCGATGAGAGCAAGGGCGACGACCAGAGTTGGAATATTCAACGAGATTCGTATCGATTTCATCCTTCGCATCCTCTGTTGGAAGGGACCTAGGTCAATGAATGGTTATATCAAACTGATGCATCATGGGATGCGGAGGGTGGAACCGAGTGAACAAGGCTCCGCTATTTTTCAGGGGCCAAGGATACTCGATCCCGTCTTCTAGAAGGGAAGCTCGGCCGTGAAGCTGAAAACTTGTGTTTCGTCACCATCCTCCTCCTTGATCGGGGTGGCGAAGTCGAACGCGATGGGCAATTGCCCGAATGCGGGAATGTACAACCGTATGCCGGCCCCGATGGAAACGCGATAGTCGTCAAACCCGATATCATCGAACACGGTACCGCTGTCCACGAAAATCACGCCCGTCATGGATTCAGACAGCAGTGGGATCTCGTATTGCGCACCGAAGAAGACCATCCAATCCCCGCCGACAGGATCGTCGCCGACCAAACCAGTGTCGTTGCGGATGCCCTTTGGGCTCACGGTGCGGAATTCGAATCCACGGAACGTACGACCCCCCAGATAGAACCGTTCGTACGTCGGGGCTCGACCGTCAAAGATATACCCGACCCTTGAATTGAGCCGGAGAATTGATTTGCGCCCCAGAAAATCCTCGGTCAGGGTCATGAGCACGGTGTAGTTCGCCGTGAGCCGCTGAAATTCGATATCGCCCCCGAGTCCATAGTAGTCGTATCCCAGTTCCAGCCGGCTCCCCCGGCCTGGACGCTGAAACGTTTCGATCGTGCTTCTCGTCATGTTGATACTGGTAGACAACAAGGTATCGGGCCCCTGATCGCGAAAGACTTCCGTGGGGGCGGTAGAGTCGATTTCCGTCAATTCCACGCGTTGCCCCTGGAACCCGAGACTGCCGCTCCAGATGTCGCCAAAAGTACGACCGACCCGGACAGTGCTGCTGATACGTTCCTCGTCGTAGTCATCGAAAATGCGGCTGCGAAACGCGCCGCTGACATTCAATGAGTAATCCGTGTCAAACATGTTCGGCTCGGTCAGGCTGACCACATACTGAAAGAATTCATTGCCCGGTCGAACCGTCATGGAGAACCGCTGACCGCCTCCCCTGAACGCGCGACCTTGCAGCAGTTCGCTGAATGATTCAGGGGTGTCGGAGATGTCGAAGTTGTTCTGGTTGTAGGAAAATTCGCCAAACAGACCGCTGTCCGAGCCGACCGCGAATCCGAAATTCAACGAGCCGGTGTTGCGTTCCTTGATCTCCACGAGCAAATCACGATATTCACCATCAACTTCATCCGGATCCTGAACGGTGAATCTCACATCGTTGAAGAGCCGGGTCCGGCGCACGGCGCGTTGAGACTTCTCAAATTCGAGCAGGTTGTAGGGTCGCCCCGGTTCGAGTCGCACCTGTCGCCTGATCACCTTGTCGCGAGTCAGGAAGTTGCCATTGATCTGAACGGTGCCCACCTTGGAGGGCGATCCTTCGCGAATCTCGATGATGAGATCGACCACTGCATCAGGGCTGGTACGCACATCGCGGACCCTGATGTTGTTCCGATCACGAACTTCGAGATACCCCATGATGCCATACGCCTCGCGTACAGCTTCCACTGACTTATCCAGCAACTCTTCCTGAAAGACATCGCCCGACTTGATCTCCAATAACGCTTCGAGCTGCGCGGTGGAGAAGACCTTCAACGCCCCGCCATCTTCAAGTCGCCTGGCCCTGACGCGTCCGAGACGATATTGTCGCCCTTCCTGGATGAGAAAGACGATCTTGGCTTCCCGGTTGCCGGGACTCAGATCGATTCGTCGATCAACCCGAACATCGAGGTAGCCCCTCGACTTGTAAAATTTATCCAGCGAGGCGACATCCTCGATGAGAGCCTCATCGCTCAATTCACCCTTGCGCAGCATGAATATCTCGGGCTTGGTCTTGATCTCCTTCATCAGACGCTTGGGTCTGATTGATTCGGCACCCTCGAATTCGACGATCTTGACCTTCACGCGAGGCCCTTCACGGATGCGATAAATCAGCACGTTGCTGTCGTCCAGCGATGAGGCATCGATTTCGACACTGGTCAGGAAATAGCCTTTGCGTTTGTAGTAATCCTCAATGGCTCGTTTTCCCGTTCCGATGAGAAAATCATCTCTGGGACCACCAGGGAGCACCGGAATCAGGGCTCGGAGTTCAGAGTCGTTGATTTTTCGATTTCCAACGACTTCCACCGCCGCGATAATCGCCTGCTCGGTCACGAAAAACAAGACTTTCACGGATCCATCTTCCAGAAGCTCCGCCTCCGAATGAAGGGTCTTGAATTCACCCAACCTCGACAATCGCCTGACATCCCGACCCACGGTCTCAGGATCGAAGGGATCGCCCACGAACGTGCGGATGTTGTTGCGGATCATCTGCTCCGAGACCCGCTCGTTGCCAATAATGAGCACTTGAGAAATGGGGCGATCAGACAGATCGTCTCCATCCCCGGCCTGCCCCAATGCAACCTGAGAGGTCCCAAAGAGCATGAACAGGCAGCAGA
>JAPULD010000235.1 GCA_027295365.1 Planctomycetota bacterium | reverse complement strand
TCAGCTTCCCGACGGTAACCAACTGCTCCTTCAATGGGAACACGGCTGCCAACGTTGGCGGCGGAATCTACAACACATTTGGAGGTAACCCGACCGTGACCAATACCGGGTTCTGCTTCAATACGCCCGATCAGATCGACGGCGCCTACACCGACGGGGGCGGCAACGCCCTGCAATACTGTGGGCCTCCGATCCCCGCCCCCAATCCCTGCCCCGCCGACACCACCGGCCCGTCCGGCGTTCCCGACGGCATCGTGGATGTCGAAGACCTGCTCCTCCTGCTCGGGGCGTGGGGGGCGTGTCCGTAAGAGAGGCATTCCGCCAAGGCGGATCTTCGTTTGGCATGAGGCAATAGGCCGTTTGGAAAAGGCAGGACGATTGAACGGTGGGAGCGCTGGCGAGGGATCGGTGGTTCGCCGTCGACACTATTCTTGGATTTCTTTTTGACGGCCTGGACGAGGCAGGTTAGAGTTGAACATACGAAGCTGGGGAGATCAAGCGATCACGGGTCGATCCGGAGCGTGAAAAAAGTGAACGGCGGGAGAAGCAATCCATGAGATTTCTAACCGACTTGTGCGCTCATGCGGCGATTCCTTTATCGTGCGTGATGGTTATGTCTGGCCTCGCCAGACCCGCCTCGGGGCAGTGCGACCCGACCATCATCGGCTCCGTGGACACGCCGGACTGGTCCTTGGACATCGCCATTTCGGGCACCATAGCGTATGTGATTGAGAGGAACTCGGGCCTGCAGGTGATCGACGTGTCGAACCCGCAGTCTCCGGTCATCATTGGCTCCGTGGACATGCAGGACCTCACCTACGGCGTCGCCATCTCGGGCACCGTGGTATACGTGGCGACTAGGAGCTCAGGCGTTCAATTGATCGACGTGTCAAACCCGGAGACACCGTTCATCCTTGGCTCGGTGGACACGCCGGACTTGTCCGCCCATGTCGCCATCTCGGGCACCATAGCGTACGTGACGAACTGGGAATCGGGCCTGCAGGTGATCGACGTGTCAAACCCCGCTGCCCCGGTCATCATTGGCTTCGTGGACACGCCGGGCTACGCCTACGACGTTGCCATCTCGGGCACGGTGGCGTACGTGACGGACTTTCACGAAGGCCTGCATATTATCGATGTGTCGAACCCGTTGGCACCGACCATTATCGGCTCCGTGAACACGCCGGGCAGTGCCCGTGAAGTCGCTATCTCGGGAACCGTGGCGTACGTGGCGGACTTTTTCTGGGGCCTGCAAGTGATCGACGTATCGAACCCGGTGGCCCCGATCATTCTCAGTCGCGTGGATACGCCGTACCGAGCCCAAGGCGTTGCTATCTCGGGCACCGTGGCGTACGTGGCGGACTGGGACTCGGGCCTGCAAGTGATCGACGTGTCGAACACTGCGGCCCCGTTCATCCTCGGCTCCGTGGACACGCCGGGCCGGGCCGAAAGCGTCGCCATCTCGGGCACCGTAATATTCGTAGCGGACCTAGAATCTGGTTTGCAGGTGATCGATGTCTCCCAATGTGTCGTCTGCCCCGCCGACACGGACGGCAGCGGAACTGTCGACGTAGTTGACCTGCTCTTTCTGCTCGCCGCCTGGGGCTCGCCCGCCGCGGACCTGGACGGCAACGGCACAACCGACGTGACCGACCTGCTCGCACTCCTCGCGGAATGGGGGGCGTGCCCTTAGCATCGCGTGGAGTGATTTTCATCACAAACAGGCGTCGTTCCTTCGAACTCGGGACTTGTTCTTGACGACTTGTGTTCCACGAATGATCATGGTTCGAACCCTTGCCCGGTCGTTGACGATTCAAGATGGATCGAAATACTCGCACCGAGAAAGGAGAGGATGGAAAGGTACTCCTTGAGACCTCATTTTGGTTCGTGCTCCCAAGCAGCGCTGGCGACATCGTTCGTACTCCTTATCGGCGGCCTCGCCCGGCCCGCCGCGGCCCAGTTCGACCCGGGCATCCTCGGCTCCCTGGCCACGCCGGGCCGCGCAATCAATGTTGTGGTCTCGGGTACCACGGTGAACGTAACGTGTGCGAATCGCGATGGAGTCTTGTCCCGGCAAGAAGCGGCGGCCTTCAATCAGGAACGTCGCCAGCGACGGGAAGAGCAGAGAATTCGCAACCAACTTCCCGCGCCGACCCACGCCGATGTGAAGTATGGCGAACATGCGTTACAGGCCTTCGATCTCTGGTTGGCCGATCCGAAAGAGGTTGGAGCCGCCACACCCCTCTGTATCTACATTCACGGCGGCGGATTCCAGGGAGGTGACAAGAGCGGCATCAACGCGTGGGTTGTTGATCTTTTTCTCGCGCAGGGAATTTCATTTGCCTCCATGAACTATCGCCTGACCAATGGCGGTGAATATCCCTATCCGACCGCGATGTACGATTCCGCCCGCGGTCTGCAATTCATTCGTTCCAAGTCGGCCGAGTGGAACATCGACTCGAACAGGATCGCTTGCTACGGCGGTTCCGCGGGGGCCGGAATTTCCCTCTGGCTTGCCTTCAACGATGACCGGGCGGATCCTGATAGCGAAGATCCGGTGGCCCGTGAATCCACCCGCCTACTTGCCGCCGGCACTCTGAACGGACAATCCACCTACGACATGCGCACCTTCCGGGAATGGTTTGGCGTCCCCGACCTCCCGGATCACACGGCCCTTGTCGCTTTCTATGCCATGATGGAAGGCGAAACCGCCGACACCCCTCGGGTGGCCATGTTGGCTGAAGATGCTTCTCCGATCACTCACCTGACCAAGGATGATCCCCCGGTGTACATGTACTACGCCCAGCCGAATTCAGAGGTGACCATCGAGACCAACCAGGGCGTCTGGGTGCACCATCCGCTGCTGGGACTTAAGCTCCAGGAAGCCATGAGCACGCTTGACCTCGAGTGCATTGTCATCAGTCCGGAGATCGAGGATATTACGTATGGGGATATCTACGATTTCCTTGTTCGGAAACTATCCGATCCGATCGATCCCTGCCCCGCCGACGTCGATGATGACGATGTCGTGGGTGTGAACGAACTCTTGCTCTTGATCGGGAATTGGGGATTTTGCCCCCCGATCTGTGTCATCGATTTCAATGATGACATGGTGGTCGATGTCGAGGACTTACTCTTCCTGCTCGCGGCGTGGGGTGCGTGCCCGTAATCCGAGCCGCATCGCCACGAGACCCGGAACAAGTCACGAGAGGCTCATTTGGGGGGAGGGTGGCAGGCGGCCTTTCGTCATGCTCATGCACTTCTGAACAGGCCTCTTCACCAGTGATCGGACCGATTCCGAGTTTTTGCATTTTCATTCAAGGAAAACGCCGGCGAATCTTGTGTCTCCTTACGGAACGGAAACCCCGTCTGGAAGCCCCATCAAGGGAGACACCCAATGTCGTGGAACACCCTGATCGACATGTTGTTCGAGATCCATGATGCTCATGGGCATCTCAAGGATTTTCAAAACTACGAGCGGGCGGCCAACACTATTGACCGCCGCTTCCATAGGCGGGCGACCAGTCGCGACGTCACGCAACAGGAGACGGATCGCGCGATGGACCAGTTCCAGGATGCTCACACCACGCGCACGCTCCGCCGCGCCCGAGGGGTGTACCGACACTTCACCAATCTCGCGCGTTCTCGGCCATCCGTGCCCATCAGCCAGCGCTCCGAGGCGGGCATCGCCATCTTCGAAGCCATCCGCATTCATGGACTTGAAAGCGACGAGACGTGGCAGGCGCGTCATCACTACGCCAGGCTGATCTCCGATTACAACGATGAGTTGCTCGATGAGAAAAATCGCGTCATCAACGCCCAATCCGGTTTGAATCGCATGAAGCAGTACTACCTCGGCCTGAAGCAGATCAACATCAGTGCCGCCAACGTCTACCTCAACCTGTGCGACAACCGTACCATCCGCGCGCTCGCCTGGCACACCGATTCCCTGCGTCGCGAACTTCTGGCGGCCAGTCTGGCGTTCGAGGAGCTGGCAAACATTTGTGCGCACATCATCTCCAAGATCGATGTGGCGCGCAATCGTCTCGATGGGTATCAACGAGAACTGAACGAGGCCATTCGCGAGAACCGGCTCCAGGAACGCATGGCCAGCAACCGGTACGAGCCGTCGCGGCGCGACCAGAAGACGGTCCTCAGCATGGCGTGACGTCGTCGGCACCACCTTGTTCGGAGTGTAGGGGGCGTGCCCGTAGCATTGTATGGCGTGCGCGTCATCGCCAGTCCGCCCGGAACAAGTCCCGAGAGGCTCGTTGCCGGAGAGCGTCCACAGGACGACCGATAATTTGGCCTTGCTTTTTAATCTCCGAGCCTGACAATAGAGGGCATGACTATAGCGAGATTCACCCTGGCAGCCTGGGAGGTGGAACATGTTCCGTATTTTCATCGCGCTCGTTGTTGTTTCCGCCCTCCCTTCGCCGGTCATGGCTCAGCCGACCCTGGTTTCGATCATTGAGATCCGGCGCACGATGGGGCCCGGTGAGTTAATCGATTTCGTATTCGTTGACCTCGCCAGTGGCGTGACGCAGGAGTCGGTCGGCGATCCCGATGGTGATGATCTGATCTCGATCAGCGTGCCGACGATTGCCTCTGCGTATGTGCATGATGATCCTTGTGCCTCACTTTGCTTGAGCTATTTGACCGCTGGCAGCGGCACTACCGCCGGCCTCGTTCCGCTGCTTGCGGACGAGACGGGCCTGGCGCTGCTACCGGGGTTCTCGGTCTCGGACCTCGACCAGATGCCTTCACTGACGGTCGGCCAGACCTTCGAGGTGGTGGACGGCGTGGCCGCGGAGTTTGCCGTCGCACTCATTCGCGCCCCCAGCGTGCCATTCGATCAGATACCGCTCTCCCAGTGGGCGGACACGAGCGTCTTCCCGCTCTTCACCGGCACGGCCAGCGTGAGCGAACTTCTCAATACGACCGTGATCATCAGATGCGCAGCAGATTTTGATAGCGACGGTGAGGTCCGCGTCGACGACTTACTCGACCTGCTCGCCGCCTGGAACACGCCCGCCGCGGACATAGACGGCAACGGCAACACGGATGTGCTCGATCTCCTTGAACTCCTCGCGGCGTGGGGGGCGTGTCCGTGAATTGAAGAAGGCAATGGGGAGTAAGCAGTAGGCAAGAGTGAAATCAGCGGAATCCGGGCACACCTGCCGCATTACGCCCCCGGAATCGCCGCGGCTTACATGCCCGTGATCGCTTCGCGCTCGACGACCCGGGGTGGGTAGGCGTTGTTCAAGGGCTGCCTCCCGAAATACGAATCGTGCCTTCGTCCTCTTCAATATAGATCCGCTTGAACGTCGTCTCGACCGACGAGTGAGACGAAATACCAAGAACAGAAATTTCCTTGCGTGAAGACCGAACCGGGGGTAGGCTTGGAATGGAGAGCCGGACTCCATCCATGTTTTGGAGTGTTCGGGATTCATGAGGGGCGGGGAAAACATGGCGATGCAACGGAGGAACACACGATGAAATCAAGTCATTTGCAATTGGGCTTGCTCAAAGGGGCGGGCGTGGGCGCCGTCTTTCTTGGCTCGTGCATTACCACCTCGCTCGGCCAGGCGAGCTTTCAGGGGTTGGGTTTTCTGAAAGGGGAGGATCGATTCAGTCAATCCGCCGCCATCTCGGGAGATGGTCAGGTCGTTGTGGGTCGAAGCGGAACCATCGGGTCGGGAAACGTCTTTGAAGCCTTTCGATGGGATCAACGCAATGGCATGCAAGGTCTTGGAAATCTGGAAGGCGGTGAATTCAACAGCGGCACCAGCGGTCTTTCGAGGGATGGATCGGTGATCATCGGGGTGTCCTACAAGAGTCAGGGACGCGAGGCCTATTATTGGAAGCGAAGCCGGGGCATGATCGGACTGGGCGATCTCGAAGGGGGAGACTTCTTTAGCGCCGCCACGAATGTGTCTGCCAACGGTCGCGTCATCGTCGGCATCGGCACCAATGCACTGGGCAGCGAAGCTTTTCGTTGGACGAACGGGCATGGTCTTTGTGGGCTCGGATACCTCGAGCCGTCTCACACCTACAGTATCGCGGAGGATCTTTCCGCCGACGGACTCGTCGTCGTTGGGCGCTCACACTTCGAGGCGTTTCGCTGGACATCCGAGGATGGGATGATCGGTTTGGGCGACCTCTCCGGCGGGCGATTCTTCAGTCACGCGCAGGCGGTTTCAGCGGACGGTCGTGTCGTCATCGGCCACAGTGAACCCGAGGCCGGTACCGTGGGGTTTCGCTGGACACTTGAGCAGGGCATGGTCTCATTGGGGACGCTTGGCGGATCGCCGCCGCTCAGCATCGCTCGAAGCGTCTCCGCCGATGGTTCGGTCGTGGTCGGGTGGAGTCGGGACACGAATCAGAGAATCGTCGCCTTTATCATGGATCCGCAACACGGAATGAGGAATTTGCAGAATGTGTTGATCAACGATTTCAACGTTGACCTTTCCGGCTGGCTCTTGAGTTCCGCGAGCGACATCTCGGATGATGGATTGACGATCACCGGGACCGGTGTGAATCCTCAGGGAAGGAATGAAGCCTGGGTCGTGAGGTTGCCTGGTTGTCCGGAGGACTTCAATGGGGATGGCATTGTCAATGTCGTTGACCTTCTCAAGGTCGTCCGTCGGTTTGGGCCTTGTCCCGGACCCTGTCCTCAGGATTTGAGCGGCAACGGCACCACCGACGTCGAGGACCTGCTTATCCTGCTCGCGGCGTGGGGGGTGTGTCCGTGAATTGAAGAAGGCAATGGGGAGTAGGCAATAGGCAAGAGTGAAATCAGCGGAATCCGATCACACCTTCCGCATCACGTACGCGGCGGCGTACATGCCCGTGATCGCCTCGCGCTCGACTTGCCTCGGCGGGTAAGCGTTGTTGAGAGGCTGCAGGCGAATCGTTCCTTCATCTTCTTCAACGTAGATCCGCTTGAAGGTCGTTTCGTTGTCGCGCTCCAGGCGAATGAAACAATCGGTCCCGGATGGCGTCGGCAGTTGGGGAGAAAAGACGACGATCTCGCCTTCGCGATAAGTAGGCGCCATCGAGTCGCCAACCACCCTCGCCGCGAACGCCTGGGGATCCGTCACGTCGGGGCACTCCACGTATTCATCCGCGACGTTGAGCGGGTAATCCAGGTCGGTGAATTCTGCAGGGTAGCCCGCCGCGACTTTGTTGATGAGCGGGATACGCGAACGCAAGGGCAGGGGGGCTTCGATGTTCTCGCGAGACTGCTCGACGATTTCGCGGAGTTCATCCAATGGCTTGGCCCCCGCGAGAGCTTCGCGAAGTCGTTCCGTCAGATCCCTCGCGTCGGTCATCGACCGCTTCCATTCCTCGGGAGCTGCGTTCCAATGCACCGCCTTGACGATGCGACCATC
>JAPULD010000234.1 GCA_027295365.1 Planctomycetota bacterium | reverse complement strand
CCGGGAAAGGGGGCCAGAAAGACGACAATGGGCTGCCCATCTTCAATACGGTGGCCGATGCGGTTGCGGAAACAGGTGCCGACGCCACCATGATCTTTGTTCCCCCCCCATTCGCGGGCGATGCCGTCCTCGAAGCGGCGGCGGCGGGCATCTCGGTCATCTGCTGCATCACCGAGGGTATTCCGACCCAGGACATGATCCGGGTCAAAGCGGCCATGCGTGATTATCCCAATTCCGTCCTCATCGGCCCCAACTGCCCGGGTGTCATCACCCCCGGCAACAAGGCCAATGTCGAAGGCGCGGATGCGACCTTCACCGGGGGCTGCAAGATCGGCATCATGCCGGGCTACATCCACTTGGCCAAGACCGACGCACCGACGGGGAAGGCCGTGGGCATCATCAGCCGCTCGGGCACGTTGACGTATGAAGCCGTCTGGCAATGCTCGGATCGTGGCATCGGGCAGACGACTTGCGTCGGCATCGGGGGCGATCCCGTCAAGGGCCACAACTTCATCGAGCTGCTGGACCTGTTCAACCAGGATCCCGACACCGATGGCGTGGTCATGATTGGCGAAATCGGGGGCAGCGACGAAACGGATGCCGGTCGGTGGATCAAAGACAACATGACCAAACCCGTTGTGGCGTTCATCGCGGGCCGCACCGCCCCCAAAGGCAAACGCATGGGCCACGCCGGCGCGATCATCGGCGGAGCCGACGACACCGCCCAGGCCAAGATGGATGCACTCAACGCCTGTGGCGTCACCGTCTCGGAAAGCCCCGCGGATCTCGGATCGAGCATGGCCGAGGCACTGGGTGTGACGGCAACTGCGACGGCCTAGTCCGATTTCAATTTCAACATTCCACTTTGCCCGAAGGCACCCGCACTACTAGGCGTGTGGCAGTGGCATGCGCTTCACTTGCCACTGGATTTGCGATCGGCCTTTCACAGGGGCAAACTTGTTTGCCCCTGCCACCCATCGATTGCGTCTTTTTCCGGTGTCACTGACACATTGGCCCCATTTCAGGGCGGATTTGTCAGTGCGTTGTGCTTGAATCGCTCGATCATCCGAGGTCATCTACGTAACTTCCATTCGCACTGATTAACTCGCCGCGGCGAGCGAATCAGTGGCACCACCCACCCCCGGAAGGCCCACGGATTCTGATCCCATTTCAACTTTCAATTTTCAACTTTGCCCTAAGGCACCCTGACCGCCAGCTTCGGATCCGCGACCATCTCGAACTCGATCGCATCCTCGGCTTCCGCCCCGCTGTTCTCGTCCCGGATGTGCACCTTAAGCTGATACTTCCCCACTGACAACGCCTTGGGTAGCGTGATGATCTGCCTCAGGAAGAAGTCGTGGCGCTGGTTGTTGGCCTTGTCGATGGCGGTCTGCATGTCGCCGCTCGTCCAGACGGGGATGCCATCCCGATCCGAATAGATCGTGATCTTCTGCGACAACCTGGTGATCCACTCACCCTTGTCATTGGCTTCGCTGGAGAAGTCGTCGATCTCGACGTAGACGATCACCTGTTGCTCGCTGTGGGCAAGGAAGTTGTACAGGTTGAAGGCATTGTACTTGCCGAACCCGTCCACGCGATAGCACAACGCCAGGGTGGGCACCTGCAATCTTGGTTCCTGAATCACCGCTTCGCGCAATTCCAATACCCCCTGGGCGATGACTTCCTCAACGTCTTCGCCATCCTCAAGCTTCGCGCCCAGGGTCTTGAAGAAATCCTGCAACGCACCGAGCAATTCCCGCTCTTTGGAGGTCAGGTCGGGGACCGCATCGGGGTTCAATGCGCCCTCGGGATCGATCATCGACATCGCCGCGATGGGCAGGAGCTGGCGCAGGGGTTGGTCGCTGTGCGCCCCCTCGATGTACAGTTCCCTTCGCAGGTCAACCAGAAGCTGGCTCAGACGCCCCGTGGGCAATGATGAAGGTGTCCGAGTCGATTCAGATTCAGCCGAATTGAACTCATTGACCTGGGGATCGTCCCCTTGATCTCGAAACAGTGGCGATGGCTCGAACGCTTCACTCGCACCATCGATGTTCGCGATGTCTCGATTCCGGATCGCGGGCCCATCGTTGAAGATGACGACCTTGCGTGGTTTCGATGATCGTCTCTCGGGTTGAATCGCCCTTGAAGCGAACGCATCCGAGGCCCCGGTCGTCATATCACCGCTCAGGCCAGCAGGCGAATCCTGCTGGATGTCCCGCTGATTGAGGTAATCCTGCACATCCCGTTCGGCCTGACTCAATCGCTGTCGCGTGACCGGATCAATGGCCTCATCAAGATTCAGGGCCTGAGTTTCCCGAGGTTTCGCATTGAGCTTGATCGCCCCGCTCGTCTTCTGGGTTTCCTCACACCCCAAAATGAGCAATGGGCACGACAAAACCAGAACACTCCCGGCCCCCCGGATACCCCGGAATCCCCGGAATCCCCGGAATCCCCGGATTCCCCGGAATCCCCGGATTCCCCGGTAGCCCTTCTTATTCAATAATTGAAAAACGCAAAAACCCATTCGTGGTTGTGCCTCCTGCATCACCTCGGCCATCCTGGCCTCCGCCTATGAGTCTCCCGGCGCTTGTATGCGACTCAAGTCGAACCAATTGTATCGGCTACACGCAGGGCAAGGACTTCAAGACTTCGCTTTGAATCACCTTGCCCCGATTTCACCTTGAAATCCGCCTGCACCGCATCGCGCAAGAGTTGCGCGAGTTGCTCGGGATCGAGCTTCTTCGCCGCAATGAGGATCGTGTTCTTGCCATCCCCCCAGAGGCCGACCTGCTTGGCCACGGTCCAATCATCCATGCCTTGCCGCATCAACACCGACGAGGCGTGCAGCTTGCGAATCAGGTCGATGACCGACCACATCAGCGGGACGACCGAATGCCTCGAAACATCGAGCAGTTCGCGGAGCTTGACGATCGCGTCCAGGGGATTGCCCGAGGCGATCGCATCCTGGATGATCCACGCCTCCTCCTCGCGGCTGAGCCCCACCATCTCGACGACCAGCTCGCGGTCGATCGCCTTGCCGGGGCCCACGAACGAGGCGAGCTTGGCCAGTTCCACATTGAGCCGATCCAGGCTGCAGCCCAGCTTCTCGACCAGCAACTCCGCGGCGTTCTTGTTGACCTTCACCTCGTAGCGCGTCGCCCCCTCGTTCAGAATCCAGTCGATCGCCTCGCCATCGTTGGGAGGCTCGAACTTCCCCACAATGCCCACGGTGGCGACGATCTTGTCGAGCTTGCCCGGCTTCCAGGTCTCGGCCCTCATCAGCAACGTTGCGTCCTCGGCCGGCTTCTGAGCATACGCCTCCATGAGTTGCCGGCTGGATTTCCTTCGCCCCCCCTTCACCGAAATGTCATCATCATCATCATCCTGGGCCACCAGAAACTGGTCCGCCTGCTCTAACACCACCAGCTTGTGTTGCTGGAGCAATCCATAGCTTCGCAACTCATCGAGCACCACCGCGGGCTCGGTTTGCGCCCCGTCGTAGTCAAATCGCTGGATCTCGCCATACCGCTCGTTGAGCACCTCGATGAGCTGATTCGACCAATCGCGGATGCGCAGGGCGTCCTTGCCATGCAGGATGATGATCCGCATGGAGGCGTCGGGGGCAGGAGGAGGCCCCGCTTTCGTCCTTTTTCCAGACTTCTTCTTGGCCATTCACGGCATCATACCCACCTCTGGATGGGCTTGAATCATGCGTCAGCTTGCCCTTTGGGGCCATAGATCCTCAACTGTGCCGGAACGAAGGTCGTAATACCGACGTATGAATGGTCGAGAGTGAGGTCGAGGCGAGGTCTTCGCCACTCGATTCATGGAACGACGAGAAGCCACCACCACGTTGGGCAAGGGATAGTTCGTGCTGCTATTGCACATCATCGAAGGCGCCGACCGAGGCAAGAAGTTCGAACTACCGGGCCACGAGCCCCAGTTGATCGGACGCTCCACGGAAGCCTTGCCCATCTCCGACGAGACGGTCAGCCGTCGTCATGCGGAATTGACGCCCGACAATGGCAAGTGGTTCGTCCGCGATCTCGATTCGTCCAACGGAACCTACATCAATGGTCGTCCCGTGCTTGATCGCGAGGAGGTCGTGCCGGGCGATCGGATCAAGTGCGGCAGCCTCGTGGCGGTGCTGGAACAGATTGGCGATCCCTTCAGGACGGCGCGGCTCAAGCTGCTGGACGAGAACGATGCCGACTTCAAGATCGAGGCAATCGTCGAAACCAGCAGCGA
>JAPULD010000233.1 GCA_027295365.1 Planctomycetota bacterium | reverse complement strand
GGCCGCCATCTCGATCGATCAGGAGAGCAGATTCCTGTTGGGTCATGCCCTCGAAGCAGAAGAGACGCGCATCCGGGAAGGGCAGAGTCGAGGTCGCCGAGATGAGGTGGTCGGGTTTGGGCTCGGGGTAGGCTTGTGACTCTTCCTGGGCCCAGAGTTCGGCGTCCCATCGATCGATGTAGTAGGGGTCATCGACTCCGTGCATGGGCCCGAGGCGGAGGATTCGTGTGATTTCGCCGAGAGTGGAGAGCTGGGCTTCGCCCGCCTCGTCGAGTCGTATCGGGTTCACCAGCGTGAGTTCGCCATCGTGGCGGATGACCGCCATGTTTCGCGTGATTCGCATCAGTCGATTCATTCGAATCGTCCCGCGAATCATGAATACGTCGGGAATGATCTCTTCAATGGAGTCATGGGGGTAGGCCGGGGCGTATGAGGAGTAATCCTTCTGCATGGCGAGGTCCTTTCGAGCGCAGCCATAGTCTAGGCGTTATCGGGGGGTTGCGCCGATCCAGCAATCGAGAACGGAATCGCTCGCCCGTCAGTCCAGCGTCGCCTGGACAACGTTGACATCATCGCTGACGGGGCCGAGCGGGGCGTTGGCGGCGGCAGCAACGTTTTCGAGTGCCTGCTTGAATCGCCATACGAATAGCTCTAGATCGGGGACGATATCGGGGTCGACATTGAATCCGATGCCCATTGTGCCGGCATAACTCGTCAGTGCGATGCCGAGTCCCATGCCCTCCATCAGCGGCACCGCGGGATAGATCGCGCGCAAGCGAGCGCCGTGGAAATAGAGTGGAACCTGGGGTCCCGGCACGTTGGTCACGATCGTGTTGATCGGGCCCGACATGGACTGCGCGCCCAGCGACAGCAGGGTCGACGGAGTCCACTCCTGAATCTGCATCATCATTTGTATGCCGATGGCCTGGTTCGTTTCCTTCAATTCCTCGGTCATTTCATGGATCAGCTCGAGCTGGCGTTTTGGATCGGGCTCCGAGATTGGAAGCTCAATGATCCAGGACGAGACGTTATTTCCCAGCTCACCCCGTTCCTTTTCCTTTCGGACAGAAACGGGTGTGGAAACCTTGAAATCGATTCTCTCGACGTCGACGCCTTTCGCGAGCAGATACTCGCGGACTGTGCTCGTCACGACGGTGAGTACGATGTCGTTGATCGAACAACCGAGCCCTTTGCGCATATTCTTGAGGTCATCGAGGCGGCAGGAGATCCATTCGAATTGTCGGTGAGGACCGACGCGGCCGTTTAGCGGTGTCTCGTGGGCCTGCATTCCCATGCCGAAGAGGTGCTTCAAAGCGTTGATCCGGGTGCTCAGGTCTTCCTTCAGGTCTTCCGTGTCTTCGATGAAGCGTCGAAAGTCTCGTGCGATCTCGAATGGAATTCCGGCCTGCCGCCTCGACTCGTTCAGGAAGAGTTCGAGTCTTCGCGGAGCAGGGCGAGGACGAAAAGGCTCGGGCAAGGTGAGTTCGGGGGGCTCGGCGGAGGTCGAGAATTGGATATTCGCGAGATCGACACCAGATGATCCATCAATCATGCAATGATGAATCTTGGTGATCATCCCGAATTGTTCTCCTCCCTCGAGTCCCTCGACGATCCAGGTTTCCCAGAGCGGTCGCTTGCGGTCGAGGGGTTGTGCCATGACGCGCGCCACCAGGCTCTTGAGTTGTGCAAGAGATCCGGGTTTGGGCAGAGCAGTGTGGCGAATGTGATAGTCGAGATCGAAATGGGGATCATCGACCCAGACTGCGTGGTCGAATACGGGGATCGAATGGAGACGCTGGCGATAGCGCGGGACCCGATGTAGAAAACTCTCGGTGGCACGCTTGACGAGATCGATGTTGATGCCACCGCTGGTTGCCTTCAGTGGCCCGGTGTCAAAAATGCTGACGGATGCGACGTGCATCCGCACGTTTCCCCGTTCCCAGAGTAGGAATGAGTTGTCCTGTGAGCCGAGTCGGTCGTAATGCCACTGGGCCATGGGCGGGCTCCGATCGTCTTGCGCGAAAGGTGTGGTTTCGAATCAGTTTGCCCGTCCTTTCGTCATGGGGCAACTGCGTTCATTTATGAGGCGTGATCTCGCCCGATGCGAGACGCGCCCAATAGGATTCGAGTTCGCTCCGTACAACGGGTGCCAGCATGTAGAGGGCAAGCATATTGGCGAGTGCCATCGCGAAGATCATCGCGTCGGAAAAATCGAGGATCGCATCGAGCTGTGTCGTACATCCGACCACGACGGAGGTACAGAAGATCGCGTTGTAGGTGAGCTTCACTCGACGAGCCGGTCCAAAGAGGTAAATCCACCCTTCGAGTCCGTAATAGGACCAGGCGATCATCGTAGAGTAGGCGAAGAGCATCACCACGACTGCCAGCGGGATCGGAAACCAGGGGATCACACTGGCGAAGGCAGTGGAGGTCAGTTCGACACCGCTGATGCCTTCGAAGGGGAGTTCGGGGTCGTAGACCGTCAGTGTGATCACGAGGGCAGTGATCGAGCAGACGATGATCGTGTCGATGAAGGGTTCGAGCAGTGCGACGAAGCCCTCGGTGACCGGCTCACCCGTGCGTACGGCAGAATGAGCGACCGAGGATGAACCGATGCCCGCCTCGTTCGAGAAGGCCGCACGTCGAAAACCGAGGATCAGGACGCCTAGCATGCCCCCGGTCGCTCCCTGTGGCGTAAACGCGCCGGTGATGATCTGGCTGAATGCGCGAGGCAGCTCGGTCACATTGGCCATGATTACGAAGAGCCCCGCCGAAATGTAGAGGAGAGCCATGAATGGGACGATCTTCGTGGCCACCGATGCGATGCTTCGGATACCGCCCGCGATCACGATACCGACGACTATGGCGAGTACGAGCCCCACGAGCCAGCCTCGGGTCGCGAAGAAGCTCTCGTCACCGCCCGTCACGTTCACGAACTGGACGAACGCCTGGTTCGACTGGAACATGCTCCCGACACCGAGCGTGCCGATAATGATGCAGATGGCGTAGTAGAAAGCCATGGCCCTGCCTAGCCGAGGCCAGTTCCGTTCGGCAAGGCCTTTGTGCATATAGAACATGGGGCCTCCCGAGACACTGCCGTCGGGGTTCTCCTGGCGGTACTTCACTCCGAGGGTGCATTCGGTAAATTTCGAGGCCATGCCGAGTACACCCGCGACCCACATCCAGAATGCCGCACCGGGCCCGCCGACGGAGATGGCCACCGCGACGTGTGCGATGTTGCCCACCCCGACGGTTCCCGAAATGGCAGTTGCGAGCGCCTGGAAATGGGAGACTTCGCCTGGGTCGTTCGGATGCGTGTAATCGCCGCGGACGAGTCGGAGTGCATGTAAGAACCCGCGGATATTGATGAAGCGAAGGTAGAAAGTAAAGAAGACTGCACCGACGACCAGCCACAACACGATCAACTGCAGATCCGCGCCGCCTACCGAGACGGAAAAAAAGATGATGTCTGAAAAGACTTTCGCGATCGGGGCGAATGCCTGATTGATCGTTTCATCGATTCCCATCAGGATCCCACAGTACCGGCGACGCCGACCTCAGTCGCTTCCGTAGTCGCTGTACTTGTCGAGGAGCCGCACGGGCACTTTTAGTGCGTCGCGGCGGAACGGCTCGCCGAGTTCGCGTCCGACCATGATTTCGAGCACGGTTGGCTGGTCCGATTCTGTCGCCTCGCGCAGTGCGTCTCCGATCTGATCGGGCTGGTCGATACGATG
>JAPULD010000232.1 GCA_027295365.1 Planctomycetota bacterium | reverse complement strand
AACCGGGGGTCGTTGTCAAGGCATCTTCGTTTGGACTCCCTCGGGATCCGGGGGCCGGAACGTCCTCTTCGAGGGCTTGTACATCCACGGCTACTCCGACAACGTGGTGCTCTACCAGATGGAGAACGTGAGGATCTACCGGTGCATCGTGGCCGATGCCTACAGTCGAAAGAACGATGGGTCCGTTGCAAAGTCGCAGGGTATCTATGCCGCCCGAGGCATGAACGGGTTCACCATCGAGGAATGCATCATCGATCACAACGGATGGCTCGACGACGGTTCCAGTACCACCGGACCAAACATCTTCAATCACAACATGTACCTGAACAACGGCAACACTAATGTCGTCGTCCGTCGCAATATCATCTCCGATGCCTCAAGTCATGGGGTGCAGATCCGATCCGGCGGCATCGTGGAAGACAATCTCGTGACCCATTGCGCGATCGGAATCCTGATGGGTGGGGGCGACAATCTGGAGGCCAATGGTGTCTGGGCACTTTGTCGCGGCAATGTCGTCTTGAGCGGCAAGGACATCGACGCCGCCAACAAGCGTGGATTCGGCATTGATTTCAAGAACATCTCCAGCGGCTCGATATCAAACAACATCGTCGCGAATCGACTGTCCCTCACCGGTGGCTACTTCTCAATCGGAAAATCAGTCAGCGGCGGCCCTGAGGGCATCGGGGTGAACAACCTCACGGTCAGCAACAACGTCGTCTATAACTGGAGTTCAGAGATCAGGTTCAATAGCAATTGTTCAGGCGTGGTCGTATCGGACAACATCGTGCAGGATCCGACGGATCGTGGCCGACCCCTGACGGACACCTATACGTACAACGACGCAGAAGTCGATTTCAAGAACAACATCTACTACAGCTCACGCAACACCGCCGAGTGGTTCGCCAGCAACTCTCGTGATGTCACCCTGGATCAATGGCAGACGACCTCGGAAGCCGACTGCGTCATCGAACAGGTTGCGTTCGTTGATCCGAATCGAACCACGGCCACCTACGCCCAGGCCGTGGGCGCCGGCTCGACCCATGCCGATTTCATGCGCGAGGCGAGAAAGCAATCGAAGATGAACTGGCGACAAGAGTACACCATCGACGCATTGCTCTCCTACTTCAGGGCTGGCTTTACGCGTCAGAATTGAACCCGAGATGCGAGTCGAAGATGATCCCGAAACATTCATTTGACCCGTCATGCTCTCTAAGTATCTCTGATGCAATGTCGAGTTGAAATATTTCATGATTTATCTTCTGGACCCGTTCGGAAACGCGCATGTCATGGATTCTAGATGATCCCATGGAACCGCCATCGAAGCTCGTCCATGTTCATGTCCGGCCACATCTTTTGATTCTGACCTCATCTTCGAGGAATTCAATCGAGAAGAGTCCAAGTATTCCAGGATGATTCAGCGTCATGCCTGAGCATATAACGTCACCGCATCTGCCTTCCGAGGTGGATTCGCCAAAGTCAATTGTTCCCCCTGGCCGAAGGAAGACTGTTCCTCGGTCAATTTTCATCATGTTGAACCGTCACTTCATCTCAGAATCGAATCGAACATCGCCGAGCGACGCTTCGTTCGTCAAGGGATTGTCCTTCCGGAGGATAATTCGTCGATGACGTCTCCCCCCGATCAGCCCCACACGCCGCCTCCGGATGCACCCCAGTCCCCGGATGCGGAATCGATCACCGGTGAGGTGGAATCGTCGTCCGTCCCGCCGAGTTCGCAAGGCGAGTCGCTTCGGGGCAAAGTGATCCGAGGCTCGGTCTGGGTCCTGGGCGGCATCGGGGGCAACCAGTTCATTCGGCTCGCGAGCAACATCGTATTGGCCCGGTTGCTGTTTCCCGAAGCGTTCGGCCTCATGGTCATCTTCAATGTGTTCATCATGGGTCTGGAGATGTTCTCCGACATCGGGATCGGTCCCAGCATCATTCAAAACAAAAATGGCCTTGAACCCCGGTTTCTCAACACGGCCTGGACGATCCAGATCATGCGCGGTTGGGCGTTGTGGATCGTGTCGTGCCTGCTCACCTGGCCCGTGGCGAAGTATTGTGAAGAGCCTCTGTTGATGTACATGATCCCCGTGGCGACCCTGACCACGGTGATCCGGGGCTATTGTTCAACATCCCTGTTCACGCTCAATCGCCGGCTCGAGTTCTCGGCGCTGACCAAGCTTGAACTGGTCATGCGGGTGTCGGGCAGTGTGGTCATGATCGCCTGGGCCCTGATCAGCGCCACAGTCTGGGCGCTGGTGGCGGGAGCGCTGTTCAGCGCCTTGATAAAAACTGTCATCTCGCACTGGCAATTGCGTGAGAATCGCGACCGATTCGCCTGGGATCAGGAGTCGGCCCGGGAGTTGATCCGTTTCGGAAAGTGGATCTTCCTCAGCACCATCGTGACCTTCATTGCCATGAATTTCGACCGGATCTTGCTCGCACGAATGTTGAGTACGTCCGAACTCGGAATCTACGGTATTGCGCTTATCTTCACCACCCTGGCGGGCCAAACCATATCAAAGCTCAACAACATGGTCATCTTCCCCGTCCTGGCCAAGAAGCAGGATGATACGGTGATGATGGTCGATACCTTCTTGCGGGCTCGCAAGATCGTACTGGTGGTGGCGACGGGTATGTGTGGATCGATTCTGATCGGCGCACCCCTGTTTTTCGAGGTGCTTTACGACACAAGATATCACGATGCCGGCCCATTGGCCCAATGGCTGGTGATTTACACATGGACGAGCATTTTGGCCGCGGGGCTGGGGCGAGTGCTGTTGGCTCAGGGCAATTCGCGTGTCTTGTTCGTCATGAATGTCGTTCGCTCTTCGGGACTCGTTCTGGCGATCATGGGCAATTCCATGTGGGGATTGCACGGCTTCATCATCGGGATGTCCCTCGGCGTGTTGTTGTCAGTGATCTACGTCATTTGGATGTTCCCCTCGAAGCGCTGGCTGGCGTTTCGTCAAAGCATCAATTTCAGCCTCATTCTCGGGGTTTTCGCCCTGGTCGGATTGGGGGGCCTGAATGCCATCGAACCCCATGTGGCGAAGTTCATCTATATCGCCATGACGGTGCTTATCGCATTGATCCCCATTGCGCTGGCGGTGATGGTGTCCTTCAAGTCGATATTTCGCAGGGGCGACAATCCGAGCGATGAGTCCACAACATCGTGATGAACTATCGGACCTTGAGGATCGCCAAAGTGATTCATTGCGCCTGACGGATCCCGGTGATGGACGGTCGAGCATGGTGCACCTTGGGCCTACCCTAAAAGTGCCCGATAGGAATGTACTCCGGCAGATTTTCATTCTGGCGGACAGGACAAACAAGAGATGAGTGCGACAACGCATCACACACTTGAATCCCGTGGCCACCTGGTCTCTCAGGGTCGAGGGCATGAACACAGACGCCTTGGGCTCGCGGGATCGAGTCCTGATACGACACCGACCCTGGTTGCCGTATCTGAATGCCTTACCTTTTCATGGAGTGTGTCGTCCACGTAGAGGCAATCACCAGTCCATGACAGTTCTTGTTCCGTCCATCATGTTTTCGTGGATCCCCTTGGTCTTGATCCTGTTCCTGGTCACCACGCCAAGGCGAGCCGTGATCATTGCCTTTATCGGAGCCTGGTTGTTCCTCCCCATGTACGGGTACAAATTACCCGGGCTCCCCGACTACACCAAGGTCTCCGCCACGATTTACGGGGCAATGCTGGGGGTGATCCTGTTTGATGCCGGTCGCCTGATGACTTTTCGTCCCAGTCTGTTCGACATTCCCATGCTCGTCTGGTGCCTGTGTCCCTTTGTTTCGGCGCCGCTCAACGGGTATGAGTTGTACGACGGGATGTCGCTCTCTGTTGAGCAGGTGATCGCCTGGGGATTGCCCTACTTCATCGGCCGATTGTATTTTTCGGATCTTGAAGGTCTACGCGAATTGGCGATCGGTATTTTCATTGGCGGCCTGATCTACATGCCACTTTGTCTGTATGAGATTCGCATGAGCCCCCAATTGCATGCAAAGGTGTATGGCTTCTTTCCGCACGATTTCGGGCAAACCAAACGATGGGGGGGATGGAGGCCCTCGGTGTTCATGCAGCATGGGCTGATGGTGGGCATGTGGATGGCCGGAGCGACGTTGATGGGTATATGGCTTTGGTTCAGTGGCATCATCAAGCGGATCTGGGGCGTGCCGGTCGGTCTGTTCGTGGCGGGTCTTTTTATCACCACGGTGATGTGCAAGTCCACGGGAGCCGTGGTGTTGCTGTTGGGTGGGGTGATGCTTCTGTTTGGTTCCTATCTATTCAAGACGAAATGGCTGGTACTGATCGCCGTGCTGATCCCGCCTCTCTACCTTGGGGCGCGTATCCAGGGATGGAACGCCGAAGAGATAATTTCCGCTTCGGCTCTCATTCACGAGAAGCGGGCATTCTCGGTGCGCTATCGGGTTGAAGCTGAAATCGATCTGGTGGAGCGAGCCATGGAAAGGCCCTTTTTCGGGTGGGCCGGCTGGGGACGGAACATGATCCTGAGTCGAAAAGGAGAAGATCTCTTCGCGGCGGATTCGATGTGGATCATCGTCCTGGGGCGACAAGGGCTGGTCGGCTTGACCTGCCTGGGCATCACCATGATTCTGCCTGGTTATTTCCTGACGAAAAGAATTCCGGTCCGGCTCTGGGCTGATCCTGTCCATGGGTCGGCCGTAGCAATCGTGACCCTCGTCATCATCTATACCTACGACAATCTCTTTAATGCCATGATCAACCCGGTGTTCATTCTCGCCATGGGCGGCGCGATGGGCTTGGGTATCCAACGCGTGATACATCCTGTGTCCCGAGGCGCAATCGACCAACCAGTCTACGGATCGATGTCCGATGGACTTCCTCTGTCTTCCACGCCGATGAAGCATTCATGACGGGAAAAGACGATCAACCTTGCGATCCGGATACCGGGTCCGTCCGAGTGGGGATCCGCCCGGCCTGGTGGTTGGTGCTGTTACTCCAGTTCGTGCTGTCCATCGGATGGGCGACCATGGTGCCGGTCGATCCGGTTTCCGACTCGACGGTGTACGACCTGACGGCGTGGAACATTGCCCAAGGTCAGGGCTATGTCATGGAGGATGGAAGACCCACCGCCTACTGGCCCGTCGGCACGTCGGGGGTGTACGCCATTCTTTTTGCCTTGTTTGGTCATGTATTCTGGCCGATCGTGGTTTTCAACATTCTGGTCCGTCTTGCCACCACCGTGTTGGTGATGACTCTGGCGGATCGATGGTTTGGATCCTCGGTGGCCTTGCTCAGCGGTGTGTTGATGTCGATCTGGCCCAGTCAGATTCAGTTCACGACGGTGCTGGCCAGCGAACTGCCCTTTGCCTTGGTGATGCTGCTCGCGTTGTGGATCTGGCTGATGGAGGATCGATCCATTTGGGGCCGGGCCATGGTCGTGGGGCTGATCCTGGGACTGGCCAGTTATTTGAGACCGACGGCGCTCTTGTTGCCGGTCGTTTTTGCCATGATTCGCCTCGCGCAGCAAGGTCAGATTGTCAAGACAACGTTGGCGACGTCACTTGTGTTTGTGTGTCTGGGCATCACGGTCGCCCCATGGGCGTATCGCAACACCAATACATTTGATCAGTTCGTTCTCATCTCCACCAATGGGGGGACGAATCTCTGGATGGGGAACAATCCCGAATCGGATGGCACGTTCATGTCCCCCCCCAAGGACATGCCCGACTTGAACGAAGCCGAACGTGACAAGGAATTGGGGCGACGCGCCGTCGAATATATCAAGGCAGAGCCTGGCGCATTCATCTGGCGCACGGTCAGCAAACTCATCAGACTGCACGACCGGGAAACCATTGGCGTGCACTGGAACGAAAAAGGGTTGATAACTCGATTCGGGGAAGGGGTCCTCGTTCCGTTGAAGATCATGGCCCAAACCTATTGGCTGGCGATTCTGGGGTTGGCTCTGGCGGGGGTTGCCTTGCTGGAAATCCAGTTGAAATCATGGCCAGATCGGTTTCGAGGGCTTTTTCATCCGACCCTGCTGATCTGGACGTATTTCGCGTCGATCCACGCCGTCATCGTGATTCAGGACCGATATCATTTTCCAAGCCAGCCATTCATCGCGATCCTGGCGGCGGTGGCGTTGAGTCAGGGAATCGGGTTTGTGAAATCAAGGCGGAATGCCGATCAGAACAGGGTCGGAATGAACAATGCCTCGCCGAGCGAATAATGGCCCCTGAATCCAGTTCATCTCAAACGAAGGCTCAAGAGTCTCCAGCCGTATCAACCCCCGACCCTTCCCATGAGGCGGGGCGTCCTTTGTACGTGGATCTGGACGGGACGCTTATCAAGGGTGATCTGCTCTGGGAGTCGTTGTTCATTCTGCTTGGCCAGAAACCCCAATTGGCGCTGAACCTGCTTTTCTGGGGGGTGAAGAGTCGATCGCAACTCAAGTAGCAGATCGCACAACGGGTCGACCTGGATGCACAAACCCTGCCTTACCGGGAGGATGTTCTGGAATTCATTCGAGAGCGAAAGCGACAGGGCGATCCGATCGTGCTCGCGACGGCATCACACGAGCGGTTCGCGAAGGCCGTGGCTGAGCATCTTGAACTCTTCGATGATGTCATCGCAACCCGAGAAGATTTCAATTGCAAGGGCGAGAAGAAACTGCAGGCCATCGAGACGCATGCCGGAGAACGCGAGTTCGATTACATGGGCGATTCGATGGCTGACTTGCCGATTCTCCAAAAGGCGAAACAAGCCTATCTGGTCGCCCCGGAGAGCGCTCTGGAAAGCCGCTTCACAAAGGAGAAAGCTCCGGCCCGGGTGTTCCGATCCGAGGAGAGTCGAATCAAGGCCTATCTCAAGCTGCTCCGACCCCACCAATGGGCGAAGAATGGCTTGTTGTTCGTACCGCTGATGACCTCGCACCAGATGACCAATCTCGCATCGATCTTTGCGGTGGGGGTGGCCTTCGTGTGTTTCTCCTGTTGTGCCTCGGCGACCTACATTCTCAACGATCTGACGGACGTCGTTTCCGATCGCAGGCATCATTTCAAGAAGCGACGGCCGATCGCGGCAGGTACGGTTTCAATCCCCATCGCGGTGTTCCTCTGTGGCCTCTTGCTCGTGACCGGCATTCTTGGTTCGGGCCTGCTCGGTTCGATGGCTCTGGCGGGAATGATGGGGCTCTATGTCCTGCTTACGACGAGCTATTCGTACTATTTCAAGCGAAAGCTCTTCGTGGATGTGTTGCTGCTGGCGGGGTTGTACGTGTATCGGATCTTTACCGGGGGAGTCGCCGCGGACGTGGTCATTTCACATTGGCTGCTTGGTTTCAGTGCGTTCTTCTTCTTGAGCCTGGCCTTTGCCAAACGAGCCTGTGAACTGCGTAAGACTGGTACGGGCGGTGAGAATAAAAATCGAAACTATCGAAAAGACGATCTGCAACTCATCGACTCGTTGGGGCCTACCTGTGGCTACATCGCAGTCACGATCTTCGCACTCTACATCAATGACGAGGCGGCCTCGGCTCTCTATGGCCATCCCATGGTTCTTTGGCTCATGTGTCCCTTGTTGCTTTATTGGATTACTAGAATCTGGTTCCTCGTTCACCGAGGTGAACTCGAGGACGATCCCGTCGTCTTCGCGATGAAGGACCGGCATAGTTACTTCATCGGACTTCTCTGTGCCCTGGTGTTGTTCGTCTCGACCCTGTAGGAGCAAGGATCGGATTTCTCAACGTGACCATGGGACTCAAGCGAATGCTCAGACCGGCCGTCGATCAACTGGCCCGATTCACCGGCCAGCTTCGACAGTATGAACACGCCATGAAGCAGGGCGTGACGATCCTCATGTACCACCGGGTCCTTGAGGACAAGGTGGCGAGCGAGTATCCGTTGGCGACGCTGGCGATGCCGCTGCGTGCGTTCGGTGAGCAGATGCGATGGCTCTCAGAACATGCTCAAGTCATGACGCTCAGCCGGGCGTTGGCGTCTCTGGAGG
>JAPULD010000231.1 GCA_027295365.1 Planctomycetota bacterium | reverse complement strand
AAGACCAAGTGGACGATCACGCTGTTGGTCGCGTTTACGACGTGGATCTTTTTGTATGCCCTGCGCCAGGAGGCGGCGTTTCCGCTCCGGACGCTCTCGAATCTGCTCGCCGCGATGCGCGAAGGCGATTACTCGCTCAGGGCAAGGGGGGCATCCTATGACGATGCCTTGGGCGAGGTCGCCATGGAGATCAACGCCCTGAGCCAGACGTTGCGAGAAGAGCGACTGGGGGCGATGGAAGCCACCGCGCTGCTCAGCAAGGTCATGGAAGCCATCGATGTCGTCGTCTTCGCGGTCGATGACGATGGTCGGCTGCGTCTGGTCAACCATCGGGGTGGGGTGCTGCTGGGTGAGAAGCCCGAGAAGCTGTTTGGCCGTCGCGCTGATGATCTGGGATTGAGTGAATGCCTCACCGGGGAGACACCCCGGCTTATCGAAGCGACGTTCCCGGGGGGGCTGGGGCGATGGGAGCTGCGCCGCAGTGCGTTTCGTGAAGGGGGAAGGCGCCATATGCTCATCGTCCTCTCGAATCTCACCCGGACGCTTCGCGCCGAAGAGAGGCAGGCGTGGCAACGACTCATCCAGGTGCTGCGTCACGAGATCAACAACTCCCTGGCCCCGATCAATTCCCTGGCCGGGAGTCTTGCATCGATCGTGGCCAGGCAGCCCAAGCCTGACGATTGGGAGGACGATCTGGTGCAGGGACTGGATGTGATCGCGGATCGCTCCAAGTCGCTGAGCCGATTCATGCAGTCCTACACGCAACTGGCCAGACTTCCCGAGCCGACCTTGAAGCCGCTCGATGTGGAGACCTGGATCCGGCGCGTGGTTGAGCTTGAGTCGAGACCCGAGGTGACCATCGAGCCGGGGCCTGCCGTCAACATACAGGCTGATGGCGACCAACTCGATCAACTCCTGATCAACCTGATCCACAACGCCATCGACGCGGTGGGGGAGACCAAAGGTCAAGTGTTCCTTTCTTGGCGGATCGCACCGGGCGGCAGACACCTGGTGGTGATGGTGGAAGACGAAGGCATGGGCATCTCCAATCCCCAGAATTTGTTCGTGCCCTTCTTCACCACGAAACCCGAAGGATCGGGGATCGGCCTGGTCCTGTGCCGTCAGATCGCCGAAGCCCACGAAGGCAGCATCAGCCTGATCAACCGCGATGATCGATCCGGGTGCCAGGCAATCCTGCGGCTGCCTTTGTGATTCGTCGAATGAGAAAATGACCTGAAGTTGAAGGATTATGCTTGCGGCAATCCACGAGATGTGCTATTTGTAAATACAGCAGGAGAAAAGGCTTAGGCGTATAAGTGCCGGAGTGGTATTCCAAGGGGCCGGGAGCATTCCAGACAAGCTTGGGCTTTGTTTTCGCGGCGATAGCTTCATTCAAAAAGGGCTCTTTCGGAGGATTATTTCGATGTTTCCAACAGTTGAAAATGAAAGACGCAACGTGGCTGGTTGGGCATTCGTGGCTGGCATTCCCAAGGATATTTCTGAGTTGATGGTGAGGCGGAAGGGCTTCGTTCGACTCGTAGTTTCACTGTTGGGTTTGCTCAGCCTGTGTACGCCCGTCGACGGGCAATGTGACCCGGGAAAGCTTTTTTCTGAATCCACCTATAACGTGGGCAGAGGTCCATTCTCAATCGCGATCAACGATCTCAATGGGGATGATGTCCCCGACCTCGTCGTTGCCAATTACATCGATGACACCGTGAGTGTTCTGATCGGAAACGGCAACGGGTCGTACGCCTCCCATGTCATGTACGCTGTGGGCGACGGTCCGAATTCTGTTGCGACCGACGACCTCAACGGTGACGGCGTCCCCGACCTTGTCGTGGCTAACTACTTGGGCAACAGTGTGAGTGTGTTGATTGGGAGTGGCGACGGTTCATTCACTTACGACATTAACTATGTCGTGGATGGTGGCCCTATTTTCGTCGCTCTTGGCGACTTAGACATTGATGGCGACCACGATATTGTCGTAGCCAGCTATCTCGGTGGCATCATAAGTGTGCTGAATGGCAACGGTGATGGGACTTTCTCCAGCGGCATTACCCAAGTCGTAGGCGACGGCCCGTTTTCAATCGCAATTGAGGACCTTGACGGAGACAACATTCTCGATCTTGCAGTGACCAACTCCTATAACTCCAACGTCAGCGTGCTGATCGGCGAAGGCGATGGCTCGTTTGCGACTGGCGTCACTTATGCCGTAGGTCACAGTCCGGTCTCAGTCGCAATCGACGATTTCGATGGTGACGGCGTCCCGGACCTTGCCGTTGCCAACTTCAGTGGCGATGACTTGAGTGTGCTGATGGGCAATGGCGATGGCACATTTGGTACCGGCGTCATCTATGCCGTGGGCTCATATCCGCGATCAATTGCGGTCGGCGATCTCGACGGTGACGGCAATACTGACCTCACCGTGGCCAATTGGGGTAGCCAAGATGTGAGTGTGCTGATGGGCAATGACAACGGTACGTTCACCTCCGATTTCACTCTGGTCGCTGGAATCCTCCCGCGATCAATTGTGATCGGCGATCTTGACGGTGATGGCGTTTTCGATCTCGCGGTCGCCAATTTTGGCAGTTACGATGTGAACGTTCTATTAGGCAGCGGTGACGGCACTTTTACACCCAACGATTCTTATTACGTAGGCTCATTCCCTGCCTCAGTCGCGATCGGTGATCTTGACACCGATGGCATCCCAGATCTCGCCTTGGCCAACATATACAGCAATTATGTGAGCGTACTGATGGGCCAGGGCGACGGCGATTTCGCATCTGAGGTCACCTATGACGTGAGTTATTTTCATTCTTCAGTGGCGATCGGCGATCTTGACACTGATGGCATTCTCGATCTTGCATTGTCAAACAGTATAGACTTCGAAGTAAGTGTGTTGATGGGCAACGGTGATGGCTCTTTCGCCGATGTTGTCACCTATGTAGTGGGTGACAATTCGATCTTTATCGCGATGGGTGATCTTAACGGTGACGGTGCCCTCGACCTCGTCGTGTGCCACCCCGAAAGCGACATTGTCAGTGTACTGATGGGTAATGGCGACGGTACTTTCAACAATTCCATCACATATGGTACGGGTGACGGACCCGTCTCAGTCGCGATCGATGACCTTGATGGTGACAGTACCCTCGATCTTGTGGTGGCCAACCTGTCTAGCCATAACGTGAGCGTACTGATCGGAAATGGTGAAGGCACATTCGCCTCCGGCATCATGTATGACGTGGTCACAGGCCCAAGTTCAGTCGCGATTGACGACTTCGACGGTGACGGATTCAAGGATCTTGTCGTATCCAATCTTGACACTGACGTCGTCAGTGTATTGATGGGCAGTGGTGATGGAACATTCACCTTCGACGGCATCTACGACACCGGAAAAAGACCAAGGTCAGTTGCGATCGACGATCTCGACGGTGACGGTATTCCCGACCTCGCTTTGGCAAACTCCAGGGATGACGACGTGAGCGTACTGATCGGTAATGGCGATGGCTCATTTGCCACCGCTGTTATCTATGACGTGGGTGACAGCCCGGGCTCGGTCGCGATCAACGATCTTGATGGTGATGGCACGCTTGACCTTGCTGTAGCCAATTATGGCAGCCACAACGTGAGCATTCTCCTGAACAAATGCAACCCCTGCCCGGCTGACCTGAATGGTGATGGGGTTGTCAACGTGCAGGATCTGCTCAAACTGATCGTCGGCTTCGGGCAATGCGAGAATGAATTCAATTGCCGGGCGGACTTCGACGAGGATGGACGTGTCGGTGTGTCCGATCTGCTGTCGTTGCTCAGGCAATTCGGGTCTTGCGCCAACACGGACTCCTGCCCCTGGGATTTCAATGGGGATGGGTTCGTGGGGCCGGCGGAACTGAGGGACTTGATCCGGAACCTCGGCCCATGCGATGACCCGGACGCCTGCCCCTGGGATCTCGATGGCGATGGAACTGTGGGCCGCTCTGATCTCGTGAACCTCGTCTCCAACTTCGGCCCCTGCCCCTGAAGCAGGGCCCCCCCGAAATTCGTGTGCCACGACCGTGCCAGTCGTGTTGTTTCACCAATCAAGTCACGGCTCACAGAGCCGTGGCACACTTGTTTCACCAAACGAATCACGGGTGCCATGGACTGGCTCCTCCTGCCCGTGTCTTCATATCTCTTAAAGAGCCACGGGCAAAGCCGTTGATGCTGGTGCCATGCCTTGACCCGAAGGGCAAGGCATGTCCCTTGACCAGTCAACGACCGCACGCCTCACGCAAGGCGATGAGGCGTGGCACCCATTGCCCACCCACGATGGATCTTGAGCGGAACCACGGGCAAAGCCGTTGAAACAACGGCCCTGCCCATGGCACCCATGCCAGAGTGCAAGAGATCGGTTTGGGGTTTGATCTGGCGTTGGAAATGTGTCTGGGTCAAAGTTGGGGATGTGGGGAGGCCAACGAAATCATTGTGTTCGATTTCGGAACAAGGATCCCGGAAGCGGACGGTTCTCGTTCGAATTCCACTTGAGTCACACATACATAAGTTCATGTAAATAAGAGTTTTATGATTTGACGAGCTTTTGGCACACCGCTCGCTAAGAGACTGCTGGAGTTCATCATGGATAAGCCCCGAAAACAACGCAAAGGCTGGAAGTGGTTCAAACGAATCACGATCTTTGTCATCCTGATCGGGGGCGGAGCCGGTGTGACCATTGGCCTTAATAATCTAGAACCCGCCGCCAAACCGGTGAGTCGCCAATCGGTGGTAATTGGCGAGGTCAAGCGAGGCTTAATGCTGCGTCTGGTGCGTGGCAATGGCAGCCTCGTCCCGATCGACATCACCATCGTGCCATCGCCGGTCGCAGGTCAGGTTCTGAAGGTGCTCGTGCTTCCCGGAACGATCGTCAAAGAGGACACTATTCTGGTGGTGCTTGACAATCCTGAGTTGGAGAACGCCGCGTTCGAGGCGAAGTGGCAACTCATCTCCGCGGAGGCGGAATACGCTGCCTTGGAAAAACGCCTCGAAACAGAGCTGCTGGATATCGAAATCCGCATCGCCCAGAACACCGCAAATCTTGAAGAGGCTTCCTTGCAGGCTCAAGTCGACGAGACCCTTTACAAGTCAGGCGATCGCTCGGAACTGGACTGGAAAGTTTCCAAGGTCCGGGTCGAGAATTCCAAAAAGATGGTCGAATTCGAGAAGCGAAGGCTCATTATTCGCCGGGAGTCGGCCAAGACGGATCTGGCCCGACAAGACGCTTCGGTCCAGCAAGCCCGGGCCACGCTGGCGTTGCGAAACGACAAGGTCGCTTCCCTGCTCGTCATGGCTGGCACGGCTGGCGTACTCGACCAGATGGAAGTAGAGGTCGGCCAGCGCGTCACCGACACCACGCAGATCGCCCGGGTGATCAATCCGACCAGACTCAAGGCCGAACTCCGCATTCCCGAAACTCAAGTCCGTGACGTACTGATAGGCCAGGCCGCCTCGATCGACACCCGCAACGGGATCATCGAAGGTGTGGTCATCCGAATCGATCCCGCAGTGCAGAACAACACCGTCGCGGTGGACATCCGATTGGACGGCGAACTGCCCAAGGGAGCCCGTCCCGATTTGAACGTGAGCGGCACCATCGAATTGGAACGACTGGATGACGTGTTGCACATGGGGCGACCCATCTACGCCCAGGCCTATGGCACGATCGGACTGTTCATTCTCGAACCCGATGGCATTCATGCCGTGCGCAGGCAGGTCACGCTGGGGGCGGTCTCCGTCACCAAGGTGGAGATCCGGGAAGGACTCGAACTGACCGACCAGGTCATTACTTCAGACACATCGACGTTTGACGACGTCGATCGCATACGACTTCGTTGAATGTGAAAGGAAGCCCAAGGTGATTGGCAGACAGGATGAACATAACTTGATCCGACGAGCCCAGGCGGGCGACGGCGCCGCCATCTCCTCGCTGATCAGGGCGCATCAGGGCGGGCTCTACGCATATCTCCTGAAACTGTCGGGCCATGCGGAAACCGCCGAGGACATCGTCCAGGAAGCCTTCGTTCGTGTGTTAAAGAACCTCGAACGATTCGACACGCGCTTCCGGTTCAGCACGTGGCTGTACACCATCGCCAAGCGGCTGTACGTCAACGCCGCCCAGCGCATGAAGCCGGCCTATGACACCGACATGCTGAGTGATCAGCGTTGTCACTCACCAAACCCCGGGCAATTGACGGCGGAGCGTGAATCACGCGAGTGCGCCCGGGACGTGATCGATTTCGCATTGGAAGGACTGCCCGAACACCAACGCCAGATCGTCGAGCTGTATCATGAGCGGGGCTGGCCCGTGCCACGTATCGCCCGGTATCTGGAGATGCCCCAGGGGACAGTCAAGAGCCATTTGTTTCGCGCTCGCAAACGCATGAAGTGCCTCATTCAGGCGGATGACCATTGGAGTCGGTGCGTTGACGATTCCCTGAGTTGAGGCCTTGGCGCAAGCACACATTGAGTACCAACCATTCGAGATCACGAATTTCATTACAAAGAGACGGACCATGAGCGACAACGACAAACCAGCCATCATCAAAATGAGCGGTATCTCCAAGGTCTTCTTCACGGAAGAGGTGGAGACCCACGCCCTGGCGCAGATTCACCTGGAAATTCGCCAAGGGGAATTCGTGGCCATCTCGGGCCCATCGGGGTGCGGCAAGTCCACGCTGCTCTCCATCCTCGGGCTTCTCGATTCGCCTACGGATGGCAGCTACGTGATCAACGATACTCCGGCTGAGGATTTGTCCTTGTCGGAACGAGCCCGGATTCGCAACCGCGAGATCGGATTCATTTTCCAGAGCTTCAACCTCATCGGTGATCTGAACGTGTATGAGAATGTCGAGCTGCCGCTCACGTATCGACGCATGCCCGCCCCGGAGCGCAAGGAGCGCGTCCAGAAGGCGATGGATCGCGTGGGCATGGCTCACCGGATGAAGCATTACCCGGCTCAACTCTCGGGTGGTCAACAGCAACGCGTGGCGGTGGCCCGGGCTCTCGCGGGTGATCCGCTCATCCTGCTGGCCGATGAACCGACGGGCAACCTCGATTCAAAGAACGGTGCCGCGGTCATGGATCTGCTCAACGAACTGCACGAAGGCGGGGCGACGATCTGCATGGTGACGCACGATGAGCGTTACACCGAGGAAGCGGAGCGAACCATCGAACTCTTCGATGGTCGCATCGTCAGCGAACACGATCACCTGAAGAAAGATGACGAGAAGGCGACGGAGGTCGCCTGATGCACGCCTTGCTTCAGGATCTTCGATACGGCGTGCGGGTTCTCCTTCGCAAGCCGGGCTATCCGAGCGTCGAGATCGCATGCCTCGTACCCGCCGTTGATGCCATTCAGTTTGGTCACGCCTGGCGATTCGAATCGAATAGGAGTCTGCGATGAATGCGTTCATTCAGGATCTTCGTTTCAGTCATCGGATGCTGGTTAAGAATCCGGGTTTCACGTTGATTGCCGTACTGACGCTCGCACTCGGT
>JAPULD010000230.1 GCA_027295365.1 Planctomycetota bacterium | reverse complement strand
GGAAACGCAGGGACTTTGGCAAAGCCCCCAATTCCCGAGCAGGTCAAGCAGGTCTTCGACATCGACGAATCGGTCGTGGTTGCCATCGGCGGCGCAATCACAGGCATCGGCGTCGAACGAGTAGATGGCTCCGGCGCCGGTTCGATCATTCGGTGCACTGACGAACGCTTGAGTTCCATCAAGAAGTACTGAATTCCCGAAAAAGTGGTTTGTCTCGGCATCTTCCACATGCCATTTGGCCACTTCGCCCCAATTGTCCTGTCCTCCGGCATTGCGCCTGAACAAGTAGGCCGCCCCGGCAATGCAATCCCCGAGCGGAGAAGGATCGGAAACACAAATCGCATGATCCACGCCTACAGCCCCGATCAACAAGATATCACCCGACAGGGCGACGGTACCAAATACGTCACCGTCTCGAACGTCGGATGAAATGATCTTGTTCGTTTCCTCCCATTGATCCGGACCGCCGGCATTTCGCTCAAAGAGATAAACGGAACCGCAATTGGTTCCAGCACCTTCGCAAGTCAGAACATCCGACCTGCTTCCGATGGCGATGGTGTCTCCGCTGATGGAGACGCCGCCGGATGCGAAATTCTGCCCCAGATAGCGATCCGAGGCGCTGAGTTTCTTGACGAAACCCCATTGGTCCGCCCCGCCATGATTTCGCTGAAAGACGTAGGCCGTGCCGAAGGACGTGAAGCCGAATTGATCTTCGGTATCTTTGGATCCGACCACCAACGTGTCTCCATCCACATCAAGAATGAATCCAAACAAATCTTGAATGTTGGAATCAAAGGCCCGAATTTCGGCAACGAATCCCCAATTTGAAGGCCCCCCAACATCGCGTTGGTAGACATAGACCGCTCCGGAATTCTCCGATCCATGGTCATGCGCTCGTGAGCCAATAAAAGCCAAATCACCCTCGATCGCCACGGCACCACCAAATTCATCATCCCCGGCGGCGTCCGGCGCTTTCAGCTTGGTGATCTGATTCCACGTGGTCGGGTCGATGGCATCCCGTTGATAGATGTAAGCGGCACCGGAAAAGCACAATGGATCACCCGGGCACGCATCATCGTCCGAGACGTCCCCCACGATCATCCAGTCGCTATCAATGTCCAAGGCGTTGCCGAACAGCACCGATCGATCCGGGCTTGGAGGAATGGGAGACGGGATGGTGGTGTCCAATTGCCAGGATTCGACTCCCTGGTCCATCCCCAGTCGGTACACGTAGACTCGCCCCGTTTCCCAAGGCGTAAGGATGACATTCTCCACGCGTTCTCCCACCACCAACGTATCACCACTGATGGCCATGTGATTGCCGAATCTTTCCCCCTGGACCGGGGCCACCATCTTCTGCATCTCGCATTGCGCGATGGCCAACGAGGTGATGATCGGTGAACACAAAAACGCGGCGGCGCATGAAACCGTCCTGATACCTGGATTGAAGCGTGACATGTTTTTCTCCTCGGCTGCAAACCCGTTCAAGCACCATATCCGATCTCAAACGGAATGTTCAAGATGGATTCCGCACTTGTTACTTAATGAGACTAATGAATCTTCCCAGGCAATGCATGTCCAATTAACAACAAAAATAGACATATGGCGCATTGCAAACAGCGACCACTGTTCTTTCATCAAGTGACAACCTGCAGCAATCGACTAATCGCCGAACGTGATCCCCTGGGCCAGGGGCAGGTCCGCGCCCCAGTTCAGCGTGCAGGTCTGCCTTCGCATGTACGCCTTCCAGGCGTCGGAGCCTGATTCGCGGCCGCCCCCTGTGTCTTTCTCACCGCCGAACGCGCCGCCGATCTCGGCTCCGCTGGTGCCGATGTTGACGTTGGCGATGCCGCAGTCTGAACCGTCGGCGGAAAGGAATTGCTCGGCGCTCCGCATCGAGTTTGTGAAGATCGCGCTGGAGAGTCCCTGATCGACGGAGTTCTGCATCTCGATCGCGTCGTCGAGGTCCTCGAATTCGTAGACATAGAGGATCGGGGCGAAGGTTTCTTCGCAGGCGATCTTCGGGCTTGCGCCCTTGGGCACGCGAACGATGGTCGGCTCGACGAAGTGTCCGGGGGTGTCGGCGAATTTCTCGATGCCTTCGATCCCGCCACACAACACGTCGCAGTTTTCGGCCTTCACCTGCTCAAGCGCGGCTCGCATGCCATCCACCGCCTGTTGATTGATCAGAGGACCCATCAAGGTTCCGGAAGCCAATGGATCGCCAATCGGAACGCTCTGGTACGCGTTCACCAATTGCTCGGTGATCGTGTCCACCACCGAGCTATGACAGAACAGGCGGCGGGTGCTTGTGCAACGCTGGCCCGAAGTGCCAACGGCCCCGAAGACCACGCCTCGCACGATCAAATTCAGATCCGCGTCATCCATCACGATGATGGCGTTGTTGCCGCCCAATTCCAGCAGCGATCGCCCTAGACGCTCCGCGACCTTCGTCCCCACGTGACGACCCATGCGACACGATCCCGTCGCGCTGATCAACGGGAGTCTCTTGTCGGCGATCATCGTCTCGCCAACTTCGGCGTCGGTGCCGATGATCAACCCGAACACATCGCAGGGATCGCAACCCTCGGGGGTGAAGATGTCCTGGTTTCGCATCACCTCGTGGGCGATGTTCGTCATGGCGATGGCGTTGAGGGGCGTGATGAGGCTGGGCTTCCAGATCATCACGTCACCACATACCGCGGCGAGCATGGCGTTCCACGCCCACACCGCGACGGGGAAGTTGAACGCACTGATGATGCCCACGTTGCCGATGGGATGATATTGTTCGTACATCCGATGCTGGGGCCTCTCGGAATGCATGGTCAGACCATAGAGCTGGCGGGAGAGGCCAACGGCGAAATCGGCAATGTCGATGCATTCCTGCACTTCGCCCAGGCCTTCGGGTTTGATCTTGCCCATTTCCAAAGTCACCAACTCGCCCAAAGGATCAAGCTGGTCCCGCATGGCATTGCCGATGAGGCGGACGATTTCACCTCGCTTGGGGGCCGGCACCTTGCGCCACAGCTTTTGAACCTTGGTCATTCGCTGGATCAGGTCTTCGTATTCATCGCGGCTCTGGAGCCTGACGGCGGCGATCGCCTCGCCTGTGGCGGGGTTTTCGGAGATGACGTAGCCTTCGCCTACGGTGGCGGGATCGGCGATACGGGAATCGGCAAAGAGATCGGTGAGTTCGAGAATTTGGTTGCTCATGCCCACACTATAGCCCTGTCCTTTTGTCGTGCCACGACCGTGTAGGCCATGCCATGGCAGAGCCCTCTACACAAGCTACTATCTGACTCGTCTCCCGATCAACCCCAAGTCGAGAACCCGATGACCACCCAATCCCCCCCCCGTCCTGCCTTTCGCCAGTTGCCCTTCATGGGCGTGATCCGCGTCAACGAAGCCGCCTTCAAGGTGGGCTATTCGATGGGTGATCCGAACTGGTCGAATCTTGGCCAGGGACAGCCTGAGGTCGGTGATTTGAGTTCCTACGGTGCCCCGCCTCGCATCGAGTCCATGACCATCGACATCAACGACCATGGGTATGGTCACGTCGAAGGCCTTCCCGAGCTGCGAGACATGGTCGCGGCCCACTACAACCGCCTGTATCGCCAAGGCAAATCTTCGCAATACACGAAGGACAACATCTGTTTGGCCGCGGGTGGTCGATTGGCTCTTTCGAGGATCGGCTCGACGCTGGAGAGCATGAAGCTGGGGTACTTCACCCCCGACTACACCGCCTACGAAGACCTGATGACGACCTTCCACAGACTGAACCCGGTGCACATTGAATTGCCTGCCGAAACCGGGTTCCGGATTTCGCCCGAGGAACTTGAAGCCCGAGTCGATCGCGATGATCTGGGCGCGTTGTTGATATCGAATCCCTGCAATCCGACGGGCGTGGTCATCAAGGGCGAAGAACTGGCCGCCTGGGTGGACATGGCGCGCCGACGGAACGTCACGTTGCTAATGGACGAGTTTTATTCGCACTACAACTACGATGGTTCCAATACCCCCGTCAGCAGCGCCGAGTTCGTGGAGGATGTGAACGAAGATCCCGTCGTCATCATCGATGGCCTGACCAAGTGTTTCCGGTATCCGGGTTGGCGAATCGGCTGGGTGGTGGCCCCCACCCACGTGATTACTGCCTTGACCGCGGCGGGTAGTTTTCTCGATGGAGGCCCCTGTCGCCCCATGCAAAGACCGGCGATGGAAGTCCTGCAACCCGATCGCGCCGATCAGGAAACGAACGCGCTACGCAAGGCTTTCATGGAGAAACGCGATCTCGTGGTTGAGCGATTGACTGCGATGGGCGTCACGTTTCCCTGTGAACCCCAGGGCACATTCTACGCCTATGGATACGTGGGCGACCTCCCCGCCCCCCTCAACACGGGTCTCGGTTTCATGAAAGAAGCATTCAAGCATCGCGTGCTGACAGTGCCGGGCGAGTATTTCGACGTGAATCCGAATCGCGAGCGCGAAGGGCAATCACCCCTGACGCCCTACATTCGCTTCAGCTATGGCCCCCCCATCGACAATGTGAGGGCGGGCCTGGATCGATTGGCGGAGATGGTCAAAGCAGCAAACGGATAAGTCAGCGTAAAACTCAAGGACAACGAAACAGCAAATCCAAGAGAAATTTCTAACTGACAAGCCACCATTCACGTATTCTTTGCGTTTATGAAAAATGTAACTATATATTCAGCTTCGCATCAATTGCTCACTGTTTCATCGCTTCGAAAACTCTCAGATATAACTAGGATTGAGAGCGATGGAGGAATCTTAAAAAAACCTACTTGGTTTAAAGTGATATGTGGTGATCTGGAATTTCGATTGAATATCATGGCGAGTTCCGAAATCGCAGAACACCTTAAAGGTCTAGAGGGCTATGCACGAACATGTCATGAAAGCGATACCATTCCGAATCTTGAAGAGGTTTTCGCCTATATCAAATGCCTTCGTCAGGCATATGGATTGATTACCGAAAATGATTTTGGCTTTGATTCCAAACTTTGGGTGATTTTGAAGAAAATCGCTGATAGCGTTGATGGCGTCCTTTTTGTGTGCGACTCATTAGTGGACACGAAAGACCTGGTAATATTCGGTCCGCTTGGAAGTGATGAATAACGCGCACATTGATTTCGGGAGGCAAGGTGCCGTTACTTGAACGAAGTTGACGCTGATCGGACAAATCGCCCCAGCTACACCATTCCGAATTCAGTGTTCACCGTTTGTGTTTTCTGTTTTAGAAACAAGATCCACCGCCGCGATGAAGGTCAGTCTTGCCACGCGTTCGATCAGCTTGGCGAGGATCTTGTCGGCGTGGTCGGTGACCTTGTGATAATCCGGGTGGTCATCGACGCCGAAGTACAACGCCGGCACGCCCTCTTTGAGCAGCGACCATTGATCGCTCTGCCGCATCCATTCGGGATGCGTGTCGAAACGAATCTCCAGGCCAATCGTCTTGTTGGCTTTCTTGATCGACGGCAGCATTCCGGGGGCCGAAGGCCCACCCTCGCAGAAGATGAGGTTTTCCTCACCCCGGCTGACCATGTCGAGGTTGATGATGCCGATCGCCTTCTTCAGGTCCAGGGGGGGGTGCTTGGCGAAGTGGCGCGAACCGACGAGCCCCCGCTCCTCGGCGTTGAAGGCAACGAAGACGATGGAGGCTTCGAACATCTCATCAAGTTCGCCAAACGCCCTGGCGATCTCGATGATCGCCGAAGTGCCCGAGGCATTGTCGTCCGCCCCATTGAAGATTCGATCATCACCGGTTTTCTTTGGAGGCAAGTGATCAAAATGAGCCGTGATCAGCAGGAAGCGATCGCCTTTGCCCTTGCGAATGCCCACGACGTTGGGGGCGGCCTCGTGGATCTCAATGTTCTGGAACCACAAGCCATCATCGCCCAGGGGCGTGAGTCCCGCTTCCTTGAATTGTTTGGCGATGTATTTCGACGCCTCATGCGCCTCGGCGCTCTTGAACGAACGCCCATTCATGTCATCGGACGCGAGAAAATCGACCAGTTTCTGCAGATCGCCGGCCTGGATCGATTTCATGGCCAGTTGGCGAGCTTCGCCAATCTTCTCATCCCCCGTGGAGGCCATCCCGGCCGTCACGAATGAAAGCCCGAGAGCAAGCGAGGCACAATTACGATATCGACGTGAAATACTGTTCATATGAACAGTTTAGCGGTGATGGGCTCGAGCCGTTGCAACAAGATACATTGAGTTGCATTGAATTGCATCATGGGGTTGGAATTCCCGACTCGACCAATTCCACGACAAACGTCTCGTCATCAAATTCGAGTCCCGTCTTCAATTGCTCGAATTGCATGATCGTTTTGCCGTTGGCTTCGGAGCTGGAAATGAACCTGAAGGGCATCCGAAGACCATCAATCTCCCGGTAATCCTCAAAGAGGACGACCACAGACATGGTGATGGTCCCGATCACGATCATCGAGGAATTGACTTTGAGCAGATCGCCATTTTCCGCATCGAAGAACGCCGTCTCGTCGGGCAATTCACCCCGGCCCAGCTTGACCCGAATCACCTCTCGCCCTTCGAATTCCTCGACGCCGACGATGCGAACCGAATCGTACAGGTTTCCAAGAGCACCCAGGAATGCGGTGGGATTGCCCATGCGAACCTGCGCCAGTTGTTTGCCTTCCAATTCCTCATCCGGAGTGAACGACGATTGAGTCCAACCGCGATGACCGTCGTAGGCCACGTAATCGAATCCAAATGGCGAGAGGTCGGTGTGCATCGAATATTGATCCGTCCCCTGACACTTGATTTCGATGGTGCCTTCCACGCCCGCGTTGACGAGTCGGACGGTGGCGGTGATATGAATCCCCCCCGCCTTCTGGAGCCAGGCTTGTCGTTCATCGGACTTCCGCAGGGCGTGCAATTGATCAAGCGTGGGCAGTGACGATTCCTCAGGGTCCGCCACCCGGGGCATCTCGTAGTTCATTTCGCCTTCGAAGAACGTCAGCGACTCCACGCGCCCCTCCTCGTCTTCGTTGAAACGAATCTTGATACGGTCCTGAATTCGAAAGGCCCATTTTCCCTCCTCGTCGGGCGGGTGGAGTTCGAAGACCATTTGTCCCGGCACGTCGATCGCGAGACGATGATTCTGAATCAGCACCTCCGTGTCGGCGTTCATCTGATCGAAATGGTAGCGTCCCAGATACCGCTGCAACTCCGACTCGTCGATCTCGCTCTTCGTTTCCACGCCCTCGCGAGGCAACTCAAATTCGAAACCAGCCTGGTACATCGTCATCCCGACCACGCGATCCTCGTCGTCCCGCTCGAAGGACACGGCAATCTGATCGGTGATCGAGAAATATCGCTTTCCTTCATCGTCGGGCATTTCAAGTTCGTA
>JAPULD010000023.1 GCA_027295365.1 Planctomycetota bacterium | reverse complement strand
CATCTTCGGGTAGCGGATCGGGAGGCACGAGCGGTGCATTCTCCTCGTCCATGGTTTCGTTGGCTGTGTCGAAGTCCGAATCTTGTGTTTGGACTTCGCCATTCTCCTCTTGGGGAGTCGCATCCGGCTCAGACGATTCGGGGGTTTCCGTAGATTCCAGGGCTTCCGGGGGCACGGGGGGTGCTTCCTGGGCTGCGGCCTGAGGCTCGATGGCCACAGCAATGAAAGCAAGGATCATGATGGCCGGCAGATTTTCGAGATTGATCTTCATGTGATTTCGCCAATTCAGTAAGTCTGAAAATCGGCGTTTTCGGGACCCCTCTTGTGACGAAGGGATGAGATTGATCCCAGTTCATGGCCCGTCGGGGCAATCTTGATGTCCATTTGATGCGGGATGTGTCCCGACCGAGACAAGTCAAAGGTCGCTCTGTATCGATTGTCTCGATTGCCGGACTCGATCCTGAACAACCACTCCATCTTCCGGACCCCCCCCAGTTCAGGTGGATATCGAGAGATTGCCCTTCACCCTCCAGAGGCTTCGGACGATGTGAATTGCGAACGATGTGGATGTACGACCTGCGGGGCCGCCACACCCCGCCTAATTACGGAGCCTTCTCCATGAAACGATTGACACGTATTGCCGGTACTGTCCTCTTGGCCCTGGGTGGTTGCCAGTCGGATTCGAGCACGGCGATCGACAACCACATCTCGCTGGGCCAGATGAACTCCGAAGAAGATGCCAACTACTACACCGGAACCGGCGTCTTCCACCTTGGCGCAGGCGATGCCCTGGGTCAGGAAATCTTCGTCAACTATCTCGCTCAGCTGAATCTTGAGCGGGATGAGTACTATGCCACGGTGCAGCCCGACGAAGAACGCATCGAAGAGTAAGACCTCTTTCTTTGAGGCTTCAATACAAGGCGACTCATTGCTCGGGATACTCCCCGAGCAATTTTTTTATGCGCTTTTCGCTCGCCTGGCTCGAGGCAATGGAAAGGGCGAGTTGAATCATGTCCCGGGTACGCGCTCTTCCCAAGACGCGATCGAAATGGGGAGCCAATCGATCCGCATCGAATTGAGGATGACTTCGTCGCATTCCTGATTCGAGCAGCAGCAGGGTTGTTCGATCGACGCGAGGACCGAGTCGCACCCCAAGACGATGCCAGAGCATGTCGCGATGACGCTCTGTCCCGGGTGATGACATTTCACAGGCTTCGATGAGCCCCTCGTCCTGCCCCAGAAAAAAGAAGACTTCGATCATGGACTCCGAGGCCTGCTCCGCCTTGGACTGTTGCTTCGCCAGTTCCCAGACTTGCACCGCAAGATCATCGCGTCCCCAGAGATGGAGGGATCGGATGGTCCTGGCGAAGATTTTTATCGAAGGTTTGGTCTTGATGTGCTCCATCGACTCGCGAACTTGGGTTTCCAGGGAAATGCCATACTGAGCAGGTTGTTTGAGACGCGCTGAGCGACCATGCCGGGGCGAAGGGCAAAGCATCAGCGGATCACCATAGGTATTGATCCGCCAGGGTCGGGCAAACACGCCATCGGCCTGCCAATGCCGAGCCGCCACGAGGAATGGGATGAGGCCGTTGAATCGCTCAATCAGCGAAGTCGGCGGAACGAACGCACTCAGCATCGGTTCGTGCATCGACCCCACATAGGCGTACGCCCCGTTCTCGATCCAGCGTCCCGCCACGGTGTCAAGCCTCGTGGGCGATTGCATCGACCAGCTGTGGGTCAGGTGAACCGCCACCGGAACATGGTGCAATGGAACATCCAAAGACGAGGCCCGACCTTGAGCCAGTCGAAAGTAGTCGCGATTGCCCTTGGTGTTCATGATCAACACGTCGGTGTTCAAACCATCGTAAATCAGGCGCCGCCATGATTGCAACGAAGACGCGGCATCATGATGCGTTGCGAATTCATACTCGAACGTCTGCAAACGATCCTCAGCCTGATCCATGCTGTACAACGCCCAAGATCCGTCGGACGGATACGAATTGATCAGATCGACCTGAACCCGGGGCAGAAACAATGAACACATCGCCACATAGGCACACGTGGCCTCATCGCCATGAATCCAACCCGTAAAGGCATAGCGATTCCAATCCGCCCGGCGACCAATGACATCCGTCATGGCCAACGGTCCATCACGATATTTTTCAGGCACATTGATGCGACGGGCCGGCGGCAGATCGACATTGACGCGACCCGCGATCGCGCGGCACATCGTAATCGTGTCAATTGCATCCCCAAGTTCCTCGTAAGGATAGCCCAACGACGCGATCCGCTCGTCGACGAGTTTCTTCAATTCCTTTGTCTTGGCGATATCGATTGATGCATCGGGTTGGCCAAATGACTCGTCCATCCAGAGCAAAGGCAACCCTCGACCCGCGGCCAGCGCGACCGCTGCGGTCCAGGCGGCGTCCTTCACCGAAGTAATGACGACACCGGGAGGGAAATAACCGTGATTTGCAAATGCCTCGCGGATCGAGTCCTGGTGCGGATCGCCCCCCCAGGCACCGACGACGATCCGTTCGAGCGATGCCTGGCGATCTTCGATCGATCCGGGAAGCTCGCCCACCGATTCGCGAAGGAGTATCTGATCAGGCTGAAACCGTCGTATGAACATCGGCGTCAACGCATCATCTTCAAACAAGACGGGCCATCGCCCCTCAAGCGACCACTTGGTCAACTCGTCAACGTACGTCGCGATATCAGGGACCAGCACCACCCGATCGATGATGGGCAACGTCAGCTCGATCTGCGAATCAATCCGGCTCTAAGAGATTATGTCCATGCACCCGCGGCTTAGAACGTTATTCATCCCGTGTTTACTCCTTTTGTGTGCGTGTGGTGGCAGCAGTTCTACGAGTTCCTCAGAAGCT
>JAPULD010000229.1 GCA_027295365.1 Planctomycetota bacterium | reverse complement strand
CCAGGATCCGAGTGCAGATTTCCGCCGCGCATGAGCATTCGCATCTGGATAAGTTGGTGGCGTGTCTTCGGCAACTTAAATGCGAATCGGAGTAGTTTTGAATTAATCGAGGAATTGCTTCCAATGACGACTCAGCATCAGCCAAATGATCCAGAAGTTGACACCGTACCTGAACTGCATCTTGAAGATCAGAGTTCCATCAGGAAGAGCTTTGTTCCGTTCTGGTTCAAGTTATGTCTTGTGCCACTCACCATGATCATCGTTTGTGCAGGGGGACTGTATTGGATCAACCCGAAACGCCACTACTCGTCATCGCGATCCTACATCGTCGATGATCTCGGCGTCCAAGCCCTTCAAGACTGGGCGATCACGGTCTTGGATAATCCAACGACCGGAGGCAGGCCTTACGGAATCGGTGCCTTTGAAATAACTACTATTCCGATGAACATCGCAGAGATTAATATTGGCCCGATCATCTATCATCCCAACGATCCGAGCATATCGCAGCAAGAGCACATTCTCTTTGCCGGTGGGGGTGGGTTCTATCACTATGGATTGCGAGTGGGAAGGCCGGGATTCATACCACTCCCGGACAGTTCATATACATTTGAGCAACTCGGAGACGGTGTGTGGGGTCAGTTCGAATAATTGTGGCACCCAGACTAAGAAGATCGCACCTCTCGTACCGCTTCCACCAATTCCTTCGCCCGCTCCGGACAAGGCGGGTTGCTCCACAGGCCGTCGCGCTTGTACCACGACCCCACGATCAGGGCGTCGGCGTAGGCGTAGAGGTTGGCCACGCTGTCGGGGGTCACGCCCGAACCGACCAGCAGGGGCAGTTGCGTGGCGATCCTTGCCGTGCCCAGGTCGTCGATGCGGATCGACTGACCGGTGGCGATTCCCGTGATGATTACCCCATCAGCTCCGAAGAATTCCGCGGCCTTGGCCATCTCGCCCACATCGATGTCCGCCGTGAGCGCGTGGGAACTGTGCTTCTTCTTGATGTCCGCGAGGATCTTGATCCGCTCGGCCCCGATCTGTTTGCGATATCGCAGCAGGGGACCCGCATCCGCTTTCTCCAGGAGACCTTCATCCGCGACGGCGCTGAAGACAAAACCCTCGACCCGGATGAACTCGGCATTGGCGGCATGGGCGATCGCCAAGGCATCGTGGTTCGCACCCGCCAACACCTGCACGCCCAGTGGCAATTCCACCGCCCTTCGGATTGCACACGCGACAATCGTCATGGCCGCGACGATTTCCGGACCTACGTTTCGCTGCAGGTATGGAACGTCGTGCATGTTCTCGATGAGGAGGGCATCGAAGCCCGATTCGGTGAGCAGGATCGATTCAGCCGTCGCTTGCTCGATGATCGCCGACATGTCGAGTTGGCTGCCGGGGGTGCCAGGCAGGGCCGGCAGATGCACCATGCCCACCAGAGCCTTGTCGCGGCCAAAGATATCCGCCGCTTGCGTCATTTTGACAGCATACCACGGACTGAAGGACTGATAACAACAGATTGTGTCAAATGGAGGTCGATGATCGGCTCGGCAGGTGGAAAAGGCGGCACAGGATTCCACGTTTTCGGACGCTGGGCCTCATGCTCCGGGGTTCGTTTAACCATGTGGGCTCGTTGGACGACAATTAGAAGTATCGATGTTCTCAGCATTCACCAAGTCATCTCGAAAGCCATCAGGCACCGACAAACGTAAGGCCGAACGTCACTCGACCAATTCGCTGTCGTGCCACTTGGGCATCGTCCTGGATGTTTCATCATCGGGGATGCAAGTTCGGTGTGACCGGAAACCTCCCGTCAAGGTGGGACAGGTCATCGAGGCCAAGCTCGATACTGGCAGCCAACGCGTGCCGGTGCAGGCGCAGATCGTCTGGATCAAACGTCTGGGGTTTACCAAGACGTATACCGTCGGTATTCGATTCATCAATGTGTCACGGAGCGTTCAGGCGGCGGTCGAGTCACTGGCGATGTTCGGCTACGTCGATCTTGAAGCCGCGGCCCAGGCCCGACAGCAGAAGATTGGCGATCCCTACAAAGGTCGATCCGCACAGATCATCAACGCCAGTGTGGAACTGCCTGATTACTATGCCGTGTTGGGCGTGAGTCGAGGCGCAACCGAAAGGGACATCAAGAAGGCCTTCCACATTCTCGCCCGGAAATACCATCCTGACATTGCGCGGTCCGAGATCTTCACGAAGAATTTCACGGAAGTGAATGAGGCGTACGCAGTCCTGCGCGACAACGCTAAACGCCGCACCTACGACCTCCGCCGCACCGGGTGATTTAGTTTCATTTCAATTGAAGACGCCAGACGGCTCCGCATTCGGGGCATGTGGTTCGATTCTTGTCGACAGGGGACAGGCCTCGCAGGCTGAGTGCGTTGGCCTTCCAAAATAGATTTTCAAGACGATTCCCCCATTCACTGATTGATCACGACCGGCCATTCACACGACTTCTTCTCTATTGCCAATTCCCTAATCCCTATTCCCTTCCCCAACTCCCTTCCCCTACCCGATATCCCGCTTCATGCCCAGAAGGGTCATGAGTTCAAGTCGAGATGCTTCGTTCTTGATGAAGCAGCCGTGCAGCTTGCTGGTGGTGGTCCACGAGCCGAGCTTCTTGACGCCTCGATAGCACATACAGAAATGCTGGCACTGGAGGATGACGGCCACCCCCTGAGGCTTGAGGCAATCCCAGATGGTGTCGCAGATTTGCGCGGTCAGTTTTTCCTGAACCTGCAACCGCTTTGCGTAGGCGTCCACGACCCGGGCGATCTTGGAAAGTCCCACGACTTTGCCATTGGGGATGTAGCCCACATGGGCCTTGCCCACGAACGGCACCATGTGGTGTTCACAATGGCTGTGCAACTCGATGTCGGAGATCAGGACCAGTTCGTTGTACCCCTCGACCTCGGAAAAAGTCCGCTCAAGGTATTCGCAAGGATTTTCCTGATACCCCTTGTAGTGATCCATCATGGCCTTGATGACCCGTTTGGGCGTATCGCGCAGACCCTCCCGCTCGGGGTCTTCGCCGATATAGCCCAGCAGATTCTTGACGCTGGCCATCGCTTCCAGGTCGGCAGGATTGCTCATCTCGCCATTGCGATCCGCGGCGGGGGGCGCTGTGGTCGGGCACTTTGATTCTGAATGGGTTGTCTGCAGAGGCTTGTCAGCCATGAAAATCGCCTTTCATGAGGTCCAGGCCATTGTGGATCCTTGGGCTCGGATGATGAATTCCTTTCCAACCCCTTCAGTGGGGCAGATATTCGAGGTCCACATCCGAACGGCCTGAGACCATCATTGTAGGTAGCGATTCCACCAGTCAAGGATTTGATGCAAACGATGGATTCTCATGTCGGGAGGACCGCCCCGGCTCATGCCATGGCTGGTGGTCTGGGGATATCGCACAAGCCGGGTGGGCACATTCAGCAGCTTCAGGGCGGTGAAGACCTGGTCGGCCTGCTCGATGTTGCATCGGAGGTCGCCTTCGGAATGGATGATCAGCGTGGGCGTCTTCACGTTCTTGAAGTACTTGATGGGGCTGCAATCCCAGCGCTGCTCGGGGCGATCCCAGAAATTACCCGGGAAATACCCATCGGGCTTCTCGATCCAGTCGCTGTTGCCCCCCAAGCTGACGAGGTTGGAGACGCAACGATCGGTGATCGCCCCCGCGAAATCGCGGCAATGGCTGATGATCCAGTTGGTCGAAAAACCGCCATAACTCCCCCCCATGACGCCCATGCGTTTGGTGTCAACATTGGGGTGATTCTTCATGTGCTCGATGACGGCCTGGAAATCTGGCCAGTCGTTGATGCCCCATTTCCATTTGAGATGGGCGGTGTGATCGCGGCCATAGCCCTTGCTGCCCCTGGGGTTGGAGAAGAAGACGATGTACCCCGCCGAGGCGAGGGTCTGGAATTCGTGGAAGAACCCTTCGCCATATTGCGCATGGGGACCGCCATGAATCTGCAAGACCGCCGGGTATTTCTTCCGGGGGCTGAAATTGGGCGGCAGCATCGTCCAGACGTGGACCTTTGAATTCTCATTGGTCTTCACCCAGGCGGTTGAAGGCCTGGACAACGTGCGCTGCTTGAAAAGAGGGCCATTGAAATTCGTGATCTGCCATGTTTCGATGGAATCGTTGCTGAGCGTGCCGACCATTGTCTCGCTGAGGGATGTGGTCGTGGAAGACGTCAGGGCGATGTGCTTTGAATCCGCGCTGATGTTGCCCATGTCGTAATCGATGCGACCCTTGGTGAGGAAGTCGATGGGGCCACCCGAGGGTTTGATCGAAGCGATGTGGACCTGACCATGCCAGCCAAGCTTGACGAGGATTCGTCTGGAATCAGGACGCCATTGAAACGTGGGGCCAAAGGCGACATCCGCAGTATCGGACAACGAGACGGCCAACAGGCAGTAATCCGACTTGGCCGTGATGCTCTTGGGTTTGCCCTTGATCGGATCGCACACCCACAGCTCAAGATTCTCGACGCTGTAGATGTCGCCTTCGCCGGCGCGGCCTGCGTAGGCGATTCGTTTTCCATCGGGGGACCACTTGGGGGAGGCCTTGGGGCCTTCGGGAAGATTGGGAATGATCGTGGCCTTGCCGGTGGAGAGATTCAATCGAACGAGCTGGGTCTGCTCGGGCTTGATCAACGCTTTCCTGTCATGGTTGACGTTGAGGACGATCTGCCTTGAATCGGGCGAGAAGTCGAACTCGAAGAAGCCGAGCGTGTCCTTGTCATAGATCTTCTTGTGCGATCCGGTGGCGACATCCACCAGATACAGGTGGAATCGCTGGGCGTTGAAATAGCCATCCCCATCGAAACGATACCACCAGTCGTCGATCACCCGGGGCGGATCGTGCAGCCCCAGTTCCTAGCGGGCCTTGATGGCGGCTTGCGTCCAGGAGTCTTCCTGATCTCGAAAACTAACCGCGATCGACTTGCCATCGGGGGACCATTGGAACGCCATGAGCGTGCCTTCGGGGAAACTCGTCAGAGCGGTGGCCTCGCCACCATTGGCCCCGATAGTGTAGATCTGGGGTGCGTGCTTTTCGCGACCCCCGATGAAGGCGATCGTCGAGCCATCGGACGACCAGCGGGGATGGCGATCCTTGCCTCCACTGGTGAACTGCGAAGGCGAAGGCGAACCATCGGCGTTCGCCATGTAGAGGTTCGAGATGGCCTCGTTCTTGCCCCCCAGGATTTTGTGCACCATGACCACGCGGCGGCCATCGGGGGAAATCTGGGGAGCCGAGATAAACTTGAACGCCATCAGATCCTCGGGGGTGATGGGCTTTTTCTTCACGCGTGTGGACCGGCGGGGGGTTGACTTCTTTGTCTTCTTTTTCGTTCTGGCCATGTCGTGCTCAGTTCCCGTTTTGTTTGATATAGCGACCCGTCATGAGGATGAGCGAGTCATTGTACTGGCCCATGCCATTGATCTCGTAGATGGTCTGTTTGCCTTCGTGGTGAACGAATTCGCGGAAAGTTTCGACGCGGTTGGTGGCCTTGGAATACCAGACGATCTGCTCGTCGCCCTCTGGGCCCTTCACCAAGCGTCCGGCGTGCTCGACGCGCTCGCCATTGGACTTGTTGACGATGCAGGTGAGTTGCAGGGTTCCGTCGGGCGATCGGATGGCGATGTTCGTGCCTTCGCCCGTGATGACGGTGCCATCGGGCATCGTGTCGCGCACTCGTACCGTCTGCGTGTTCGCGTCGATCGTCTCGTATTCCTGGCGCACCTGAATTCGATACAGCTCCCGACCCGACTCGTCGTAACCCACGAACGTGCCCGCCCAGACGCCATCGAGTTCCGCGAACACCTGCACGGGATCGTCAAGGGGAATCGGAGCGGCTGCACTGAGAAACATGGTCATGATCAGCAATGTCGCGGCATGGAGGCATTTCATGACCGAGGATATTACCGCAAGGATTTCAAGCGTGATAGTGATCATACCCATTGGCATCTCGGATGGAGTAGGATGGGATCGATGTCCAATAGTCTCACTGACCAAGAACTCCTGAAGCGACTCGTTGCGTTTGATTCGACCAGCGTCAATTCGAACGTACCCATTGCGGACTTCATTTGCGACTACCTCGAAGCTCCCGCCCCCGGTACGCGAATCCAAAGACTCGATGGCGGGGCCGAGGGCAAACTCAACCTGCTCATCATGAAGGGGCCCGAGCCGACCAATGATTCGGGGTTGTTGTTCTCGGGGCACATGGATGTGGTCCCGGCGGTCGAGCCCGAATGGAAATCCGATCCCTTCGACCTCGTCGAGAAGGATGGGGCCCTGTTTGGTCGAGGTTCCGCGGACATGAAGGGGTTCGATGCCCTGGCCATCAACATCTTCAAGTCACTTGATGCCTCGACGCTGAAACACCCCTTCGGGTTGCTCCTGACGTGCGATGAAGAGGTC
>JAPULD010000228.1 GCA_027295365.1 Planctomycetota bacterium | reverse complement strand
TACGAATCGCGAGGGATCTAGAGACCGGGCAGTTCATCCTCGAGAATGGGGATGGCGTCTTGAGGTATTTCCCCGAGTCCGTGACGCTCCGGTTGTCGGCACGTGATTTCGGGATCGAATCGCCGATCGAACCCTGATCAGGAATCGACTCGGTATCGAAGCGCCAGATCGTCACCTCGACGACACTGATGGATGAGCTTCATCCCAATGGCATCGTTGAGCAGGGGCGTTTGATGCCCCTTGATGGATGGCATCGCCTCCTCGTCGCCCAACAGCTTCGGGGCGATGAACACCCATGCTTCATTGACCAGTCGCTGCTGAAAGAGCAATCCCAGCAGCCCCGAGCCCGCTTCGACCAGAACATTGGTCGCATCAAACCGCTCGACGAGGGATTCGAGGATGGGGGTCAACTCCAACGTCGATCCATCCGAAGCCATGCCGATCAGAGTCACGCCGGCCTCGATGAGCTTGGACTGTTTCGGATCGTTCGGATCAAGCATTGATTCACGACACACCAGATGCGTGGGGAATTCAACCGCCGTCTGAACTAGTTGTGAATAGAGCAGGATCTGGAGATTGGGATCGATGACCACGCGCTGCGCGATGCGGCGGGTACGAACATGCCGGGCCGTCAGCATCGGGTCGTCGGTCATGACGGTCCCGATCGCGGTGAGGATCACATCGACCCGACCCCGTTCGCGATGCACGCATTTTCGACTCGCCTCGTTGCTGATCCATTGGCTTTCGCCGGTGCGGGTGGCGATGCACCCATCGAGGGTCTGAGCCCACTTCGCGATGACCCAGGGGAGCCCCGTCGTCACACGATGGGCGAACGGATCAATCAGGGATGTGACTTCTGGCAGATCGTCGATCACATCCACGAAGATGCCGGCTTGGCGAAGTCTATCCACGCCTCCCGAGGCGACTGGATTCGGATCGCGTCGCCCCACGACGACTCGGGTGATGCCGGCACGGATCAGTTGCTCGGTGCAGGGGCCGGTCTTCCCGAGGTGATTGCAAGGCTCAAGCGTGACGTAGGCCGTCGCACCCCGGGCGTGCGTCTGAGCCCGGTGCAGGGCGACGATCTCGGCGTGTTCCTCGCCACAGGTTCGATGGTATCCCCAGCCCACGGTTCGACCCGAGGGAGCCACGAGCAGGCAGCCCACCATCGGGTTGGGTTCCGCGCCGCCATGCCCTCGTCGGGCCAGTCGGGCCGCCCCGAGTAGCATCCGTCGATCAAGTTCACGCTGATCAGTCATGGTCAGAGGGTAACACGTCTGGTTTGATGTGGTGGAGCAACTTGAGGATCGCTTCGCTCAGATCCCCAGTGAACCTACTCTAGTTCTTCCGCGACGCGATGCAACGTGCGCGAGCGCATGGCCGCTTCGATCTCGTCGGTAATGTGCTCGTCCTGGCGCGAGGATAGATATCGAAGTGAGGCGACGAGGATGTCGTCCTCCGATTTGCCGCCACTGTACTTCTGGATCGCGGAGGTGACGTATTGGGGCCAATTCCTGGGGGGCGGCTTGCTCAGCATCAACTCTCGCAGGTTTTTCAGGCCATATTGCTGGTTGGCGCGATTCTTGGCCTCGATGACCCCATCGGTGTAGATGATCAACTCTTCACCGGGGCGGATCGATGTGACTTGCAGTTCGGTACTGAATTCCTCATCGGACAACGCGCCGAGAACGACCGTCGTCGCCTCCAGCGTGACCACGGCGCCACTGACTTGTCTCAGAAAACCGGGAGGATGGCCCGCCGCGGCCCAGCGCAACTCGCTCAGGTAAGGGTCCAATGTCACGCAGGCGGCGGTCGCGTAAATGTTGTGCTTGACCATCGTCAAGTTGATATAGCGGTTGAGCAGGATGAGCACTTCGTCGGGCTCGGCCAAAGGCAACTCGCCTCGGATGCGTTCCAGTTCGCCAAAGAGTCGATTGACAGTCAGCGCCGCCGCCAGCCCATGGCCGGTGACGTCGAGCAATGTCAGGTACACAAGACCCTGGGGAGCCACGGAAAGATGAATGAAGTCGCCTCCAAGTTCACGCATAGGCAAATAGGTGTATTCGAACTGCACGTGTCCATCGTCGTAGGCCTGGGGGAACATGCTTTCGTGGATGTTTCGCGCCCTCATCAACTCCTGGCGCATGGACATGAAATGCTGGCCCACCATTTCTCGTCGAAACTGCAGGCTGTGGCGGCTCAGTCGCCAGGAACAGATCCCCAGCCCTGGAATGACGACCCCGGGGCCGAAGATCGAGGTGATGATGCCTTCGATGAAGTTGGCGTTCATGTTGAAGGCGAGCACGCACACGATCCAGAGGATGAGCAGCGGGATCATGGGGCGCAGCGATTCACGGGGCGTCCAGGGGAGGAACAGGCACGCCGTGATGTGCCAGAAGAAAAGTCGGGGCAGCATCTGTGCGTTGTCGAAACTCGCACCACGCCAGACGAGAATCAACTGGGTGAGGATCGACGTGGCGCCGATGATGAGGATCATACGCGAGGCGTGCAGAAGAATGAGATCGCGGCTGGCCGATTTCCAGTTGCGCAGGGTGAGAAAGTAGATGACGATGACGATCGATAGGATCGAGGAGCCGATGCCGATGAGTCGATCGCCGATCCCGCTTTCCAGGCCAATCCCGACGATTCGCAAGATCAGGTAGACGATGCCCAGGCCAAGGTAGGCGATGCAGAGATAGCGGAACCGACGCTGGATCCAGACTTCGAGTTCCTGCTCGTATTCGCTGCCAAACAAGACATGGGCGGGATTGTGTGTCATTTCTACTTGTACTAAGGAGGTCAGCCTATCGCGCCGGGGCGGCGCATCAAGTTCGGGCGTCGATTCACTCAATTGGCCTGCTAATTCGAGGTCGTGGATTTGGAAGGAGTTGAAGACGAGGACGTGATCGTCGAGGCCTGCGACGGCACGTCAGATTGTGTGATTTCATCGGATGCCCCTTCGCCTTCACTTCGGTTGGTGAACTGAAGACTCCGAAGAGCCAGACTGGCGATGAGGACGTCGTCCTCCGCGTTGCCACCATGGTGCTTTTCAACCGCGGTGGAGATGAATCGCGTCCAGCACCGGGGCGGGGGATCGAAGAGCAGCGTTTCACGCAGTCGATCGATCCCGAAGCGTTTGCCTCGATCGTCTCGGGCCTCGAATGCGCCGTCGGTGTAGGCGATGACCACATCACCCGGGGACAGGGTGATGGTCTGCATGTTCGGATCGAATTCAGCGTATGTCTGGGCTCCCAGCAACATCGTGGTGCCCTTCATGTCGAAGACACGGCCATCCGCTCTTCTCAACAGGCTGGGGGGGTGTCCCGCATTGACCCAATGGAGGGTGCCATTGCTCGGGTCGAGCATGAAACACGCTCCGGTGGCGTACAGGTTGTGCCGGGCCATCGTCAGGTTGATGTATCGATTCAACAGGGCCATGACCTCAGAGGGGCCGGCGTTGGGGTCTTCGGCCCGAATACGTTCCAATTCCCCGAACAGTCGATTGACGGTCAGTGCCGCCGCGAGCCCGTGTCCCGCAACGTCCAGCAGGGTCAGATAGATTCTTCCCGAGATTCGACACCGATGGAAATGCACGTAGTCGCCCCCGATCTCGTGAATGGGGACGTATTCGAATTCGAAGCAGACATGACCATCGTCGTATGGCTTGGGAAACATGGCATCGTGAACGATTCGGGCGCGGGAGAGTTCCCCGCCGATGCTGCGAACCTGTTCTCCCAGCATGATGCGCTCGAGGTCTTCCTGGCTGCGCTTTCGTCGCCAACTGGTGATGAGCGCACCCGGGGCGAGGATGATTGGGCTCATGATGACCACCACCACGCGATCGAAGATCTCCCATTCTCCGACATCGGGAATGAGCACCACCATCGCCCAGACCAGCAGAAGGGGGATGAACGGGATGACCGATTCCTTGGGCGACCAGGGCAGGATCAGGCAAGCGGCAAGATGCACAATCATCAGGTCCATGATGCCCCAGGCGGCCATGGTGGGGAAGACGCTTTGCAACACCAGCCTCGAAGCGAGCATCAACGCCCCGATGAGGACGATCATCAGCGAAGCGTTGTCGATGACCTGTTTGTAGGTAGTCAGTCGCTTGCGCTGGATGGCGAGAAAATAAACGATCGTGAGCATGGCCGCCGCAAACCCGCCCATCCTTGCCCAGCCTCGTGTGACCGCGGCCTGGGCGCTTTCGGCTTGGGAATCAGGGGCCGCTTGCGCGACCTGAACAAGTAACGCCAGATCCGTGAAGAAGAACCAGCCGGCATTCGCCACGCCAAGCGCCAGAAGCACGATACAAAAGACCATGAGCTTCTTGCTCGCCAGGCGGTCCAGCATGGGCTGCGTGTTCTCGTTGATCTGATATGGCATGGATGGCGCATTCATCGCGTTGGGGTGTTCCAGTCTTTCTACAACGATATCAGATATCGCGGCATGCTCGATTCCTATTCATTCTTCGGAAATGGCGAAAAAAATACCCTTGGGAACGTGTCCCAAGGGTGAAATTATGCGACGTGATAGAAATATCGAGGCTGCGAGAGGCGATTTACGCCTTGGCCAGCACCTCATCGCGAAGACGATCGGGCATCCGCCGATATTCAGCCGGTTCCATGGTGCTGGTGGCGCGACCCTGGGTGATGCCACGGAGGACGGTGGTGTATCCGAACATCTCCTGAAGCGGGACTTCCGCGGAGATGATCCTGACTTTGCCTCGAAGCTCCGAGTCGTTGATCTGGCCTCGACGGCTGTTCAGGTCGCCACTGACGGGGCCAAAGAATTCGTCGGGGGTGACGATCGAGACTTTCATGATGGGCTCGAGCAACGCGATCCCCGCCTGGGTACAGGCTTCACGGAAGGCCAGGGCCCCGGCCTGTTCAAAGGCGATCTGGCTGGAGTCAACATCATGGAACGAACCGTCAATGAGCTCCA
>JAPULD010000227.1 GCA_027295365.1 Planctomycetota bacterium | reverse complement strand
CTTCCCCGCGTCGATGGCGTAGCGGCGATCGTGGCCCAACCGATCTTCGACGTATTTGATCATTTCGTCCCCATGGCCCATGAGTTCGAGGATGGTCTTCGTGAGCTCGAGATTGCTGCGCTCGTTGTCGCCACCGATGTTGTAGACCTCGCCCGGGGTACCCTTCTCAAGCACGCACAGCACGGCTTCGCAATGATCGACCACGTGCAGCCAATCGCGGACGTTGAGCCCATCGCCATACAGGGGTACCTTCTTCCCCTCGATCAGGTTGGTCACGAACAACGGAATGACCTTCTCCGGGAACTGGTAGGGCCCGAAGTTGTTCGAGCAGCGGGTGACCATGGAGGGGAAACCGAACGTGTGGTGGTAGGCGAGCACGAGCAGGTCCGAGGCGGTCTTGCTGGCGGAATAGGGACTGCTGGGCTGGATCGGGGTCTGCTCGGTGAACTTCAGGTCGGGGCGATCCAGGGGCAGTTCGCCATAGACCTCGTCGGTGCCGATATGGACGAATCGCTTGATACCGCCCACTTCCTTGCAGGCGTCGAGCAGCACCTGCGTGCCCAGCACATTCGTCGAGACGAAGGGCCCCGAATCGTTGATCGAACGATCGACGTGGCTCTCGGCAGCGAAATGGACCACCGCCTCGCAGCTCTGCAGCGCCTCGATCATCGCCTGGCGATCACGGATGTCGGCATGGACGAACGTGTAGTTTTCGTTCCGGGCGACGTCCTCGAGGTTGGCGAGATTGCCGGCGTAGGTCAGGGCGTCGTAGTTGACGATGCTCCAGCCGGGGCGAACCTCCATCAGGTGGCGCACGAAGTTGCTGCCGATGAAACCGGCCCCCCCCGTGACCAGCAGTCGTGTCGTATCGTTCATGGGGGTCGTGTTGGTCATGCGGTGTTCGTCACGCCGGACAGTCCATTGGTTGCCGGTTCATCGACGAGATTCGCGCCGCCCTCGGCGACGAGATTGCTCGCGCGGTGCAGGCTCTCGAAGGTGCCGGCGTCGGTCCACCAGCCATCCAACACGTCGTAGGTCATGGTCCCCCGGCGAATGTACTCATTGTTGACGTCGGTGATCTCCAGTTCACCCCGCTCCGATGGCTTCAGCGTCTTGGCGATTTCGAAGACGTCGTTGTCGTAGAGATAGATTCCAGTGACGGCGTAATGACTGGGCGGATCTGAGGGTTTCTCGAGAATCTCGACGATACGATTCTCCTCGATCCGGGCCACGCCAAACCGCTCGGGATCGGGAACTTCCTTGAGCAGGATCTTCGCACCCTCGGATTGGGAGAAGAACTCTCCCACGGCCTTCTTGATGCTCTTCTGGATGATGTTGTCGCCCAGGACGACGCATACCTTGCCCCCTTCAACGAAATCCTCGGCCAGTTGCAAGGCGTCGGCGATGCCACCCTCACCTTCCTGATATGTGTAATGCAAGTCACGCAAGCCCAGATGCTTACCATTTCGGAGAAGCTTCAGGAAATCACCAGCATGCTCACCCCCCGTGACAATGAGGATCTCGTCGATTCCCGCATTCAGCAGACATTGCACGGGGTAATAGATCATGGGCCGGTCGAATACCGGCAGGAGGTGCTTGTTGGTGACCAATGTCAGGGGTCTCAGCCGAGAACCCAATCCACCGGCCAAAATGACGCCTTTCATGATGATCCTCTCTGGAAAGGGCTACCGTGATGCCGACTTTCCCTTATCGGAGCAGTCGAGATTCGAATTCCTGTTTCTGCTCAGAAATGTAGGGGATTTGTGATCCCTCTACATCAATATATGGGCCTGCAATCCTAGACTGCGATCTGTATATATACGTAAATGATTTGATATTCTGCAAATACGGCAATTCAGCCGTGGCGAATGCCCCATGGAAAACCCTCAATGGAGTCCCAGTCTCTTCGGTGTTCATCCGGTTTTTCAGCATTGAAAAGATGGGTCATGTAGTAGAGCAAACCGGCGGATTCATTGCCCACCGGGGTCGCTCCATGCCAAAGTGGAGGGGGAATGAGCAGCATTCCAGGAGTCTTCTCTCCCATCACCTGGAGCCACGTGGCCCCATCGGATTCTCGATGGATGCCAACCTTGAGATTGCCTTGGATACAGGTCCAGAAGTCGGTCTGCAGATCATGTCGATGCCAGGCTTTGATCGCACCGGGATATTGAACCGAGAAATTGATTTGCCCATTGTGATCCATTGCCCCGGCCAGCAGGTTCATCAGCGACCAGCCCCGATCGTCTGCATAGGGCGTCAGGGGGATGAAAACAGGCTCCAAGTTATCCTTGGCCTGCTGATGGGCTTCGAGCCAGCCACCGGTGAATTTCTGGGGGGAACGGATATCCACTGTCGATTCCTTCATTGCGATTGATTGGAGGGGCATATCCTACCCCCTCTTCATCGACCATCTTCTCCCTTGGCCCGAGATAGCCCCTATTCTCGTGTGATTCCACGATTCTCGGACTTTAAGGACTATGCAATTGAAGGTGTCCCGAATCGTTTCGCTCACAACAATTCTTCATACGACGTTCATTTGCAGGTGACACGATCATGCTCAAAGGCCCCACCGCGGAAAAGATTGGCTCCATCATCACTCGTGTACTCGTCCCGGTGTGGATCCTCACGGGAGCGACGTTCAAGCTCATCGCCCAGAATCCGGCGACACTGCCCAAGTTCACGATCTTCGATCCCGCCGCGAAGATGGGGGTCGATCTCGACATCCTTCTGAATTCGCTAATCGGATTGGAGATCCTGGCCATCGCGGTGATCGTGTTCATGCCCCGGTTTTCTCGCCTCATGGCGGGTTTCATGTTGGGCAGCTTTGTGCTCATTCTGATCAATGAGCTGATCCAGGGAGCCGAAAACTGCGGTTGTTTTGGCGGCAAGATCAGTATTCATCCCGGCGTGATGTTGAGTATCGACGGTGCGCTTCTGCTGGGCGTGATCCTCCTCCCGTTGGCGCGAACCGAAGGGGCAAAGCCACTACGAGGGGCGATCCCGACCGCGGTGACCACCATTCTGGGATTCATCGCGAGTTTCGGGGTCATGGCCATGAGTCAGAATCCCACGGTCCCCCCGCCTCCTGTCGTTGAAGACACGCTTCCATCGAACACGACGCCGACTGATCCCTGCGCCGCGGATCCGGTGCAGATCGCCTTCCCGAGGAACTGGTACGTCTCGGGTGAAATCAGCGATTGGATCGGGCAATGCTGGAATCAAGTGGACTTGTTCAAACTGCTCCGAACGTGGCCCGAAGACCTCGCCCAAGGCGAGAAACTCGTCGTCCTCTATCGCACGGATTGCGATCATTGCGAAGAGATGTTCAAGGAGGATTTCACGGGAAAGGTTCAGACGCCTATTTTCGCCTATCACATACCACTGGATGGTGATCCCACCTGGGAACTTCCGGAAAATCACACGGCTAGCTTGTACGACTTGTCTCCAGAAACCAATTGGATCATCACCAGCCCCCTCGTAGTCAAGTTGGTGGATGGCAAGGTCGTCTGTGCCGCGGAAGGCGAAGGATTTGAGCCCTGCCTGGGGGTCGAACCTCACGATCACTAATCAGGACTGATTGATCACAACCAAAGATTGATCACCCTCGATATCGCAGTGCCTCTGGCAGGCTTGCGTATTTATCCACAAAACATCCTCGTTTTCCAGCTCAGAATCAACGCTTGGAATCTTGGGAACTACCCATTTTCCATTCTTTGAATCCTGGATGCTATTTTCTTCGTACGAAATAATGAGTCACATCTGTTTGTTTGATCTGTCAATTGGTAGGCTGAATACGCATGGTCGGAAAGGTTCAAACCCTCAACCGGAGAATGTTCGTACGCCGTTGCGTTGCATGCGGCTATGACGGCGCGCTGCTGCGTGGTGGCATGGCGGAACGTTGTGCCCGGTGTGGCTGTGATCTCTCCAAGCGACCGGCGCGGAGTTACGCTGAAATGGAAGGTCTCATCGGCCAACCACTCACCATCGACTCGCCCATGACGAAGCCTCGCAAACAGGAACGCCTGATCAATCGTTGGCTGGCGTTTTTGTTCTTCATGCTGCTGGGTGCGGTGGCGTTCATCTATCTTGCCGCCGCCACATTGAGCGTCTGAATCAAATCGATTCACCTCGCCAGTTTCGCCTCTTTCATCTCATCATCTCAATTCGATCACTGGGAAGTAGCTCCCCCACTTTCCGTCTCGGAGGCGTTCCATGCTCTAATTTTGCTACGATGCCCCCAACTGCACTCGTAGGAGATCGACGCCATGCCCCTTCCCTTGCCACCCGTGATCGATCAAATCGACCAGACGTTCGACGCCAGTCTTGAACGGCTCAAAGACTTACTGCGAATCAAGAGCATCAGCACCGACTCGAGTTTCGATGATGAAACCCGTCGGGCCGGGCAATGGATTGTCGATCAACTTTCGGAAATCGGATTCGACGTGAGCCTTCGCGACACGACCGGCCATCCCATGGTCGTCGCTCATCACGAGGGCCCCGAAGGCGAAGACGTGCCGCACATTCTGTACTACGGGCACTACGACGTGCAGCCCCCCGATCCGTTGGAACTATGGGATTCGGAACCATTCGATCCGACCATCGTCGATGGGCCTCGCGGTCCTCGCATCGTCGCACGGGGCGCGGTCGATGACAAGGGTCAGTTGATGACGTTCGTCGAGGCGTTCCGCGCCTGGAAATCCGTCCATGGCAGCTTGCCCGTCAAGATCACGGTCTTCATCGAAGGCGAGGAGGAATCGGGCAGTCCCAGTCTCGACCCTTTCCTCAAGGAGAATCGTGAAGAACTTGCCGCGGATGTCTGCGTGGTCTGCGATACCGGGATGTGGGATATCGACACGCCCGCCATCACCTATATGTTGCGAGGACTCGTGTACATCGAGGCGACGTTGCATGGTCCCAGCCACGATCTGCATTCAGGCATGTTCGGCGGTTCGTTGCACAATCCCTGCAACGCGCTCTGCCGCATCCTCGGGGAACTGGTCGACGAAGACGGACGAGTCCAGATTCCCGGCTTTTACGATGACGTGCTTGAACTCAGCGATGAGGAACGAACGCAATTAAGCAACCTCGGTTTCGATGGTGATGCCTACCTTGGCGAACTCGGCTTGAAGGAAGGCTTCGGGGAAACCGGCTACAGCATGCTCGAAAGGCTCTGGACTCGACCCACGTGTGACATCAATGGCCTCTTGGGAGGCTATACGGGCGAAGGCGCTAAAACCGTCATCGGGGCCAGCGCCATGGCCAAGATCAGTTGCCGTCTCGTGGCCAACCAGAATCCGCAAAAGATCTATGAGAGTCTGGTGTCCTTCCTCGAAGCACGAACGCCCCCAGGCTATCGCTGGGATATCTTGCAACATGGCAACAGTCCGGCCATCCGCGTGCCAACGGAGTCGCCCTTCCTCGAAGCAGCCTTGGCCGGACTCGAAACGACCTACGGCAAGAAGGCGGTGCTCATCGGAACCGGCGGTTCCATCCCCCTGGTCGGCTCGATCCAGGAGATTCTCGGGTTCGATTCCTTGCTCGTCGGCTTTGGTCTCGACGACGACCGGATGCATTCACCCAACGAGAAGTTCGAGGTCAAATGCTACCGCAAGGGAATCGAATCTCACGCGGCGATCCTGCATCAGTTGGCGAGCGTCTCGCGTCAGGCGATGGCTCCGACTTGACCCGCAGCAGCCAGAATGTCAGCGAGGCTTCTTAAAGGGCCGATCAGGCCGCTTGTGCCCTGTCCTGGACCGGAGGCACCGATTCGACGGAGCCCGATACTTCGTCTGGTTCCAATTGTTCGACATCGATCCCCCGCTGATTGGCCTCGTGCCGAGCGGAACCCTGTTGCAGTTCCCCAAGATCATGCTTTTGTTGACGTCGGAGGCGATGAGCCTGAACCTTGAGGTTGTGCCAGCGTACGGACGTGGAATACCCATGCCCGATCGTCTTGAGACACATCACAACCAACCACAGCGTGATCAATGCCACGATCGGCCAGATCCCCCCTCCGCTTCCGATGGTCAGGCCCACAGTATCCATGGAAAATCAATCGACCCGCCGGGATCGCCACTTGATCAGACCCGAGGAAATGTCCCATAAATTCGATCCCCGTCATTTGAATGCTACACTTTTTCCATGCCATGTCGAAAAGCTTTTCCGTGTCTGGCCATTCTGCTTTCCATGTCCATGGCCGCGATGGGCCAGACTTCCGATGTCGACGTGCGGCTCGACCAGTTCGGGGTCGGTTCCGCCTTCCGACCTGGCGGGTACGCCGGTATGCGAATCGAACTCACGAGCCGACTCACTGAGCCGACCTCCGTCTGGGTGCAATGGGAAAAACCAAACACCGACGGGGACATTGCCGAGAACGGTCGATCACTCACTCTGACGCCGGGCCAACCGACCAAGGTCTGGCTGTATGCCCCGCTGACCGAAGATGACTCGGTGAATGACGTCTGGATCATCAAGGTCTTTGAAGAGGTCAATGGGAACCGAGGACGGGAAATCGGTGGTGCACGAGTTTCTCCCAACCAGGCACAAACCCAGTCGTTTCAGATCAATTCAAATCTCATCGGTATCGTCGGCAGTGCGCGGTTGGGGCTCGATGATTACATGGCCGTCGGCCCCCGAGGCCGAACTGTCGCCGCCAATGAGGAAACCCGGATCATCAGCGGCATTCGCCCGGAAGACTTGCCTGATCGCTGGTTCGCCTTGCAAATGTTCGAGGCGATCGCCTGGGGGGCAGGATCATCACCCGGTAATCTCAGTTTCGATCAGGCCGAAGCCTTGCGTGAATACATCAGGCGAGGAGGTCATCTCATCATCATCCTGCCCACGGCGGGCAATCCCTGGGGAATCGGCTCCCAGGGGCAAACACCTTTTGAATCTTTGCTTCCGACGCAGATGCCACAGCGTCAGGAATCTGTTCCGTTGTCGGACGTGTTGCCGGTGCTCAGCAAGTCCTCGAACACGCGAGGCGAGATCACGTTGAATTCGATCAACGTCTTCGGTGTGGTTGGGGAGGATACCCCGGAAGGCGGCGTGGATTTCAATAACTATTTCGAGCCGCTGACCGTACTGCCGGATGGTCGCATCGTGGTGATCAGACGCAGCTACGGATTCGGGCATGTGACGCTGAGCGGCATCGATGTTTCGAGCAATCGGATGTTGAGTCTTGACATTCCGGAAGCTGACATCTTCTGGAATCGAATTCTGGGTCGCCGACAGGACACGCCTTCCACGACTCAGCTGACGGATATCGGCAATGCCGATCGTCTGGCCCGTGCCCAAACGTCAAGCAACAACCTCGGGAGCGGCAACCTCATCGTCCAACTCATTCAGCACGAGCAAAGTGCCTCCATCGGCGTGCTGTTGGCGTTCGTGCTGTTCGTCGTGTACTGGGTCATCGCGGGTCCGGGGGGATTCTACGCCCTGAAACACTATCGTCAGACCAAGCATACGTGGGTGGCGTTCGCCGCGACGGCGGGCCTGTTCACCGTCATCGCCTGGGGCGCCGTGGCGGCGGTTCGCCCCAGGACCATCACGGTGAAACACGTGACCGTGCTTGACCACATCGCCAGAGTTGATCGCAGCGGGTCGCACAATCCCGATCGGGGAGACAATGACCGCCAGCTTCAGCGTGCCACGTCGTATTGCTCCATCTTTCTCCCCAACTATCGAGTCACCGACGTCAATGTCATGTCGGGCGAAGGTCACGACATCATGGCCTCCTGGGATCCCCCCACGGTCTCCATCTCCAAGTTCAACAACGTCGTGCACTATCCCATCGACGTGTCGCGCCGCATGGCTTCCTACGGCATGCCTTCACGCTCCACGACGACTCGTCTCAACATCAATTGGCTGGGCGGCCTCGACCCGAAGTGGGGCAGCATGCTCCGCGAAGATCCCAATGATCCGATCAGGGTCGTCTATGATGAGGCCACGAAGACTGAGCAGAACATTCGAGGCACCATCATCAACGACCTGCCGGGTGATCTGACCAACGTGACGATCTTCTGGATCAAAAATCAACGCATGCGTACGCGACGATTTTTCTCCAGCGGTGGCATCGAGGAATCCTGGATCGCCCCCAACAATTCCGGACAACTCCTGAATATCGGCAATCACTGGAAGGTTCCCGGGGTGATCCAGCCAGGAGGACGCATCGCCCTTCAGGTCCCGCCCGGAAGCATCCTGAGCGAAAACATCAAGAAGGCCTACCTCAACCCCTATCGCAATGTCGGATTTTCAAGCCTGGGGGCGAACCCGAATCGAACCATCAGCACTGACGATCGGCGGAATTTCCTTGAAATGCTCAGCTTTTTCCACCAACTTTCGCCTCCCCAATACATCATCACGCCCGGAACCCAATCGGATCAGCAAACCCCCACATTTTTTCGCGAGATCGGCCGTGAATTGGATTTATCGATCTGGTTCACTCGGCCCTGCTTGATCGTGATGGGCTGGCTTCAAAATTCGGCCATTCCGATTCCCATGGAAGCGAATGGAGAGCCGGTCATCAGCGATGGGCTCACGCTGGTACGCTGGATATTTCCTCTGGAATTCAGGGAGGATATCGCCTTCAAGACCGTGCTAAAACAGGACGAACAGGACGACAACCGTTAGACTTCGCGTCCGGAATTCAAGGATTCTCACGTCGATTGAGACGTACCCTTTGGGGCATCACCTATGACGATGATTGAAACAATCAACCTCACGAAGAAATACGGTGAGTTGGTTGCATTGAATAACCTGAACCTGGCGATCGAAAGTGGTGACTGTTTCGGATTCATCGGCCCCAACGGGGCCGGGAAAACCACCACCATCAAGATCCTGGCCACGCTGCTCAAACCCACCTGGGGCGAGGCCCGCATCGATGGCAAAGTCATCGGCTATCAGAACCCCCAGATCCGCCCCATCATCGGGTACGTCCCCGACTTCATGGGCGCGTACGACGACATGGTCGTCAGCGAATATCTGGAATTCTTCGCTGCCTGCTATGACATCCATGGCAAACAGCGAATGCAGGTCGTCCGTGATGTCCTGGAACTCACCGACCTGACCTACAAGGCGAATTCCGAAGTGAATGGACTTTCCCGAGGCATGGGCCAAAGGCTGTCCATCGCGCGCGTCCTCTTGCATGACCCCAAGGTCCTGTTGCTTGACGAACC
>JAPULD010000226.1 GCA_027295365.1 Planctomycetota bacterium | reverse complement strand
CAGGTGGCTGTTGAGGAAGACCGTCGTCCCTTCGTCCTTGAGCTTGATCAGCACATCGCGGATGTCGCGTCGGCCGATCGGATCGACGCCATCCGTCGGCTCGTCGAGCACGATCAAGTCGGGCTTGTTCATCATCGCCTGGGCGAGGCCGATCCGCTGCATCATGCCCTTGGAGTAGGAGCCCACCTTTTTGTTGGCCCATTCCTTCATACCCACCACTTCCAGCAGTTCCTGGCTTCGCTTCCGGCGATCAGCCCGGTTCACGTGGGCGAGTGCGGCATAAAACTCCAGGGTCTGGCGACCCGTGAGATAGGCCGACAGGCGATGGTGCTCGGGTAGATAACCCACCCTCTGCAAGGTCGGTTTGTGGCCGATCGACTGGCCCAGCATGGTGCCCTTGGCCTGGGTCGCGTGCACCACGGTCATCATGATCTTCACCAGGGTGGACTTGCCCGCCCCGTTGGGCCCCAGGAGCCCGAATATCTCTCCCGGGTGGACCTGCATCTCGATCCCCCTTAAGGCGTGGATCTTGCCCTTGTAGACCTTCTTGACATCATGCAGATCGATGGCGTATTGACTGTTGTTTGTGACCAAGGAATTCTCCTGCGACTCAGCGACGTACAGTTTATGGGATTTTGGGTTCCGGGATTGCAAGCCAACGAATCACGGTTCGGTGAGCTCTGCTGATCGGCATGAATCACGACCGACACGGTCGTGGCACAGACAATCCAGACTGCCGGTTCGCCCTCGGCTGCAGTGGACCTTATCCTGCCGCCTATGAACGCCACTTTGCGAGATTTTCTGAAAGCCTTGGAGAAGTCAGGGGAATTGCATCGAATCAGCGCCACCGTCTCGCCCATGCTGGAGATCGCCCAGATCGCGGATCGGCAATCGAAGATGTCCGCGGCCCATCCGAGCGAGCATGCCAAGGCATTCGATCCACTCCATGGTGGGTATGGAGGCAAGGCCCTGCTCTTCGAGCAGGTCGAGGGAAGCGATTTTCCCCTCGCCATCAATACGTTTGGTTCATATCGACGTATGGAACTGGCGCTGGGCTGTGATCAATCAGGTGGGTATGCGGCAATCGGAGCCAAGATCGCCAGCCTAACCAAGCCTGAACCCCCCGGCAATTGGCGCGAGATTCTGGGGCAGGCGAAAAAGTTCATGCCTCTGCTCAAGATCCCGCCCAAGCGAGTAACTTCGGGAGCTTGTCAAAACGTCGTCAAGCTCACTGAAAGGGGTGAGGTCGATCTCACTCGATTGCCAATCATAAAATGCTGGCCTCTCGATGGCGATCCGTACGCCGTGGGCTATCGCATGAGGCCTGAAGAGGCTCGCACCGCCAAGGGGGAAGGGCGTTACATCACGTTCGCGGGGATGCACACCATCCACGCCGACGACGAGGGGGTGGCCAAACCGGCCAGCCACAACATCGGGATGTATCGCGCCCAACTCATCGACGAGACGCATCTGGTCATGCACTGGCATGTGCACCACGATGGGGCCGCTCACTGGCGAAGCTGGAAGAAAAAGGGCAAGCCCATGCCCATCGCCATCTGCTTCGGGGGTGAGTCCGTGCTTCCGTTTGCCGCGACGGCGCCGCTTCCTCCGGGGTTGAGCGAACTGCTCATGGCGGGTTTTCTCAATGGCAAGGGGATCCCGATGGTCGATGCGAAGACCGTTCCTTTGCGGGTTCCCGCCAACAGCGAGATCGTCATCGAGGGGTACGTTTCCACCGAGTGCGGGGAGATCGGCCATGATCCCCGGAAAGACGGTGGCTTGGGACCGGGGGCGGCCTTTGAAGGTCCGTTCGGCGATCACACGGGTTTCTACTCGCTCCCCGATCGATACCCGGTCGTGGAGGTGACCGCCATGACGCATCGGGACGATGCAATTTTTCCCGCCACCATTGTCGGTCTGCCTCCCCAGGAGGATTACTACCTGGGCAAGGCGACGGAGCGGATCTTCCTGCCTCTCCTGCAGACGATTATTCCCGACATCGTCGATTACCACCTGCCTCGCTTCGGGTGCTTCCACAACTGTGCGTTCGTCAAGATCAGCAAGGCCTATCCATTGCAGGCCAGACGGATCATGCACGCGATCTGGGGGGCGGGGCAGATGGCCTGGACGAAGATGATCATCGTGGTGGATGAGGAAGTGAACGTGCACGACGAGAAGGCGGTGCTCCAGGCACTGTGTCGGCAGGCCGATTTTGAACGGGATATCGAGGTCGTCAATGGACCATTGGACATTCTTGATCATGCCGCCCCGAGGCTGGGCGCAGGACACAAGATCGGCTTCGACGCCACGCGAAAGATCAAGGGCGAGGAAGTCAACGGGATTCCACATGATCGTCGGCCCCGCGTGGCTCGCTCCGAAGATGTCAAACTTCGTCTCGATGTACTGGTGGGGCAGGGGCATGTGACGGATCTGCACGTGCCCGACTTCTCTCTGGGTCGCATGGTGTTCATCAGCGTCGAGAAGACCGAGTCTGGGCAGGGAGCCGAGGTGATCGACATGTTGTTCGACATGACCGATGGGGACTTCATCGTTGCCCTGGACAGCCGGGTCGAGGTCCAGGATTGGGAGGCGGCGTTGTTTCATCTGTGCGCGAACGTCGATCCGGGTCGGGACCTGCACCGCCGTGGCGATCGCATCGCCTTCGACGCGACGTACAAGAGGCCGGGGAGCGCCGATGAAAGGCAGGGCCAACCGGTGCGCGATTGGCCGCCCTTGCTTGAGATGAGCGAAGAAATCAAGCGGCGGGTGGAGGCGCGGTGGGCGGAATATGGGTTCGACACCTAGCGGTCGCCAGCAAGGCCTGTTGCGGATGCCATGGCAGGTTCCTTCTGCCCGTGCCTGAGAACTTGTGAAAAACCACGGGCAAGCCCGTTGAAACAACGGACCTGCCCATGGCACCCGGTGCGAGCGGTGAAACTGCTCTGAGGAATATTCGCAAAGCCCTAGTTCCAGGTGACGCCATCGAAGGGGCGGGCCTGGATCTCGTAATCGAAAGGCGTCGAGATGCGACCCCAGTTCAGAAGCAGGATGAGCAGGTCATTGGTCTCGATCTCGCCGCTCTTGTCCAGGTCGGCGTCGAGACAGGTCGGGCTGATCCCCCAATCGGCGAGGAGTGACAGGAGATCCAGGGTATCAACGGCCCCGTTGAAGTCGATATCGCCGAACAATGGGTATTGAGCCACGACGTTTGGCAGGTAGGCGATGGATTTCGAGCAGGGTTGTGAAATCGTGGGCGCATATTGCGCCTTGACGAAAACGGTGATCCACATCAGGGTGGAACATGCGACGAGTGAGGTGAGGGCGAACGTCAGGGTTCGATGCAGGGTAATGAGCGTCAAGGGGGCCTCCGTGCCTAGGAATCAATCGTGGATAAAGCGAGGCCATCGCGTCAACCACTCAAACGGTGAGCGGTGGCGCATCGAGGATGACGTTGCTTCCTCGCTCGTTGTCGGGATCCGATCAGGACGCCGGCGACTCGGTCTTGGAGTGTCTCGTCGCAACGAGTGAGTTGAATGATGGTAGATGGAAAGCCAAGGGCCATCCCCTGAATTGGTGATTCAGATGTCCATCGTTTTTTTTGACTTCAGAATCACCGTTTCCACTAGCAAAAATAGCGATCAGTTATGTCAAAAACAAAACGACGTGGCGCACGATTGGAAGGTAGGATTCTTTTCGGTGCCACTCACGATGGGAAACCTGTTTCGCATTCTTGTCCTGGGCGTGCTTGCGCTGCATGTCTTTGCGATGTATTGCCTCGCCCAGTCGTGGAGCGGAAAGTTCGGTTTTCATACGGGCCAGACGGTTCTCGCGGTGGTGTTTTCGCTCATCATGCTGATCCCCCTTTTGTGGGCGGTGACGCTTCCTGAATGGCCCGAAATTTTTGTAAAAAGCTTTCGAGCTCGAAAACGTTGGAAGCAGAATTTTTGTCCGGAATGCAATTACGATCTGCATGAAATCGTGTCGGGAAAAATCGAGGTCTGTTCGGAATGTGGGGAACCGTTTGTTGAACCAGAGCCTTACGTCTTCTCTTTCCGCATGGTTCGACGTTACATGCTGATCAATCTCTTGGCATGGGTTCTCGGGTCAATCGGCGGCGCGCTCTGGATTCAGTTCGATGAACGTGCCTTTGCAAAGCAAGTGGAAGTGGAGTCTGTACAGGGGTACAACTGGACCAGTCGCGCAAGGCGATGGCCCTGTTATGGTTCCTTCATCTGGAACGATGATGATGGATTTGCCGCGCAACTCAACATTTCCCCCTCTGGTTACGATCCGAGGAATCGGAATCCAGCTCCCAAGCCTTATCCGGGTGACCCATCCGAGACTGGCTCAGGTTCAAATTGAATTGTTCGTCTAGCGACCTGTCGAAACGGAAGCTGTCTGAATTCCGGAACCCGAATCAGTTGCGTGTTGAGCCACATGCTGGGGCTTGAGGAAGAAGTAGTACAGCTTCCCCTCGGCGTACTGGCCACCCGCCAGGATCTCGGCGCTGTTGCCCTCGCCCATGTAGATGTCGGCCCGGCCCGGGGCCTTGATGGCGCCGCCCGTGTCCTGATCGAACATGAACCGCACGAATCGTTTTGAACTGGTGGAAAAGGTCACCGCGCGGGTGTCGGCCAGCACCAGACCCCCTCGAGGGTAGATTGATTTATCCGTCGCCAGTGATGTCTCGCGCGTCACCTGGACGCCCAGCGAGCCCGCCGGCCACAAATCACCGGCGTACTCCGTGAAGAAGACGTAGTTCTCGTTGGTGTGGATCAACTGCTCGATCAGCTCTGGACTGCGTTTGTAGAGTTTCTTGATCCCGCTGAGGCTCATGTCGTCGCGGGTCATGATGCCCTGATCGATGATCGCCTTGCCCAGGCTGGCATAGGGGCGATCGGTCTTGCCCCCATAGCCGACGTACAT
>JAPULD010000225.1 GCA_027295365.1 Planctomycetota bacterium | reverse complement strand
AGCTCATCCCGCTCGATCTCACCCAGAGCGCCGGTGTTGAGCCCGTCTTCGCCATGCGAGCCCTTGGCCACCGTGGACATCTCCGAGGCCGGCATCGACAGATCGGGCGAGGGCATCACGATCGGGATCTCGAGCGTCGATAACGAATAGACGCCCAGTTCACTCTCGAATGTATGTGAGTGTTCCGGAACCTCGTAGTAGGTCATCCCCGGGTAAATACCCTCGTTGAACTTGTGGGTGTATTCAAAGTACTTGATCACGAGGAAGGCGAACGCACCGGCCAGGGTGATACCCAACATGACCTTCAGCAGACCTTGCTTGTTCTGTTGGGCCGCGGTGACCGCCATCGCCATGGAGAGACTGGAGGCGATGAGCACGGCCGTGTTGATCGCGCCCATCGTGGTGTCGAGAAACTCGCTGCCGAACCTGAATAGTTCGGGATGATTGCCCCGCCAGACGGCATAGCCACAGAAGAGCCCGCCGAACAAGAGGACTTCCGTGGCCAGGAACAGCCACATGCCCAGTTTGCCGGCCTCGAACTGCTGCTTGGGGTTTTCCCAGTGATGGGCCAGGAACCATGGATGATCGTGGTCGTGGGCCTGTTCCTCGGGATTGTTTGTTGTAGATGCGTCAGACACGTTGTCAGTTCCTCGACTTGAGGGTGGTTCCAATCAGTGACCCGATGACTCGCCGCCGGATTCGTGAGCGTCCGCCTGCCAGGTGTAGCTCTGGTCTTCCTCGTCCCATTCCAGGACGCTGAAGTCGTAGCAATCGCCCACCGTGGGCGCTTCGGAGAAGTTGTCGAAGGGCGGGGGCGATGTGCATTGCCATTCCAGACTGCGCCCACCCCAGGGGTTGGCCGGGGCCTTGCGCCCCCACTTGAGTGAATACAGCAGGTAATACAACGTCAGGAAGAACCCGATCGCCTGGATATACGAACCGATGGTCGAAACTTGATGGAGCGTGTGAAACAGCTCCAGCTTGTCGGCGCTCATCAGGGCCTCGCTGTAGTCGTGATAACGTCGGGGCATGCCCTTGGATCCCAGGTAGAACTGGGGGAAGAAGGTCAGGTTGAAGCCGAAGAACACGAGCCCGCAGGCGATGCGTCCTTGGAATTCGTTGTACATACGCCCCGTGATCTTTGGCCACCAGTGGTGCAGGCCCCCCACCATGGCCACGATCGCACTGCCCATCATCACGTAATGGAAGTGAGCGACGACGAAGTAGGTGTCATGCAGGTGGATGTCGGTGGCCAGCGTGCCCAGGTGGAGCCCCGTGAGACCACCGATTGAGAAGATGAACAGGAACGACAGCGCATACAGCATGGGCGTGTTGAGGCTGATCGACCCCTTGTACATGGTCGCTATCCAGTTGAATATCTTTATCGCCGACGGGATCGACACGCTGAAGGTGATCGCGGAGAACACGATGTTCATCAGGGGCGACTGACCCGAGGTGAACATGTGATGACCCCAGACGAGAAAGCCGAAGATCGCGATGGCCACGGAACTGAAGGCGATGAACTTGTATCCGAAGATGTGCTTGTGGCTATGCACCGAGATCAGTTCACTGATGATGCCCATGCCGGGCAGAATCATGATGTACACCGCGGGGTGGCTGTAGAACCAGAAGAAGTGCTGGTAGAGCACCGGGTCGCCGCCAAGGGCGGGATTGAAGATTCCGATCCCGAAGACCCGTTCGACCGCCAGCAAGGCCAGCGTGATACCGAGCACGGGGGTCGCCATGACCTGGATGATCGCGGTCGCGTAGATTGCCCACAGGAACAGGGGCATCCGGAACCATGTCATGCCGGGAGGCCTGAGCCGGTGGATCGTCACGATGAAGTTGAGCCCCGTGAAGATCGAGGAGAAGCCCAGGATGAACGCCCCGGTCAACGCGGGAAGCACGCCGCCAAAACGGTGTCCCGCGGAAGCGGAATCTATATCAATGCTGTAGGGGGTATAGAAGGTCCACCCCGTATCGAGGCCACCCGTGATGAGGGATATCACGAAGAAGAGGGCTCCGAAGATCCAGAGCCAGTAACTCATGAGGTTCAGCTTGGGAAAGGCCACGTCCTTGGCCCCCAGCATGATGGGCAGGATGAAGTTGCCCATGGCCGCGGGAACGCTGGGAATGATGACCAGTAAGACCATCAGGGCTACATGCAACGTGAACATCTTGTTGTAGGTGTCCTGACCCATGAACTGTGTCCCGGGGGAAAACAGCTCCAGGCGGACCGCCAGTGCGGCCATGCCCCCAAAGAAAAACGCGGTCAGTACGCTGATGAGGTACATGACGCCGATTCGCTTGTGATCAAGCGTGAACGCCCACGAAAGGAAACCTTTCGTGTGGCTCAGGTAATTCGCCCCGTCGAGGGCGTTTCCAGCTGGTATGGCCTTGCTCATATCCGTGTATCCGTTTCGGGTCGTCGTTGACCCGTCTTTCCTGGCGTTATTCGTTCGAAGAGGCGGCTTCCGCGGCCTTTGCAGCATCAAGGATTGTGGCTAGATCATCCGCGGAATCAAGGGGGTTTCCATCGGTATCAAACTTGTCGAGGTGCTTGAGAAAATCGATGATGGCCATGACTTCCAAGGGGCCGAGTTGCCCTTTAAACGTCGGCATCGAACCAGAGTAATTCATCCTGATTTTTTGCTGAGGATTATTAATCGACTGCGTGACGTAGTCCTCAGGGCCATCAAAGAGCTTGCCTGCCCCCATTAGGTTGCTCAAGGTGGTGCCGTCTGTGAAGACTTGCTCACCATCGACCGTTCGATCCCACAATCCCTGCCACGTCGGTCCGGTCATATCCGACCCATCCAGAGAATGGCACGACTTGCATCGCATGTAGAGTCGAGGCCCTGCGACATAAAGCATGTCCGGCGGGATCTTATCGATGTAGTTCGCCTCTTCGGTGATGCGCGTGTCAAAGTCGGCATCGTCGAGCACGATGACCTTGGTCAGCATGGTCGAGTGCTGCTGGCCACAGTATTCAGCACAGTAGAGGTCGTATTCGCCCGCCTTGATCGCGGTGAACCACAGCGTGGTGATTCGTCCCGGAACGACGTCCTGTTTGACGCGAAAGTCGGGGATGAACAGGGCGTGCAGCACATCCTGCGAACTCATGATGAGCTTGACGGGACGATTGGCGGGAACGATCAGTACGCTGGTCGTAGCGCCGTTCTTGTAGTGGAAGGTCCAGTTCCACTTCTGGGCCACCACGTTGACTTCATACGCCCCCAGGGGCGCGCTGCGGAGGTCGATATAGCCGTCCATCCCCTTGTAGAAGATGAAGATCACGAGGATGAGGGGAAGCACCGTCCACGCCACTTCAATGGGCGTGTTGTGGGTGACATTGCTCGTGGCGGGTGTCCCCGGGGGCTTGGAGTACTTGAACATGAAGAACACGATGAAACCCACGATGATCACGAAGAAAAAGATGCAGATCCATGTGATGAAGTTGAAGATATTGTCGATGACCGGCGCGACTTCGGATGCTTGTACCGGCATGCCGAATTGGCCGACTTTCAAATCGCCGGTCGTCGCGAGAAGCATGGTGAGAAGCGAGGGGATCATCATGTCTGCATACCGCCCATCAGAACGGTGTCCTTCTTCTGTGGTGGGGACTTCGAACCTCGCGAAGTGAGCCAAATTATGCCGCCCGCGATCACAAGGATCGTGAGCACGCCCCCCAGACGCATCACCTTCCAGGCCGAGGCGACATAGCTGCCACTCTCCGGATCGTAGGTGTAGCAGGTGTACAGCAGGAACTTCTCCATGGGCGAGCCGATTCTTCCTTCCGAAGACTCGATGAGGGCGTACCTCAAGTCCTTGGGCTGGAAAAGCACATCGTTCATGTAACGACTGATGCGTCCATCGGGGGTGATGAACATGATGCTCGCCGAATGGGCGTAGGTTTCCTGCTTGGGATCGTATTTGTAGTAGTACCCCAAAGCATCGGTCAGGGCCTTGATGTTTTCCTGAGTGCCGGTCAGGAAGGGCCATCCCCCCTCGGTCGTCTCGTGTACGTATTGCGTGAAGTACGCCTTGCGTTTCAGACCCGCGAGCTTGTAGGACTCTTCGGGGTTGAAACTGAAGGTGACGATCTCGAACTCGTCGCCCGCGTTCCAGTCTTCGACGCGATTGAGTCCATCCACGAGCCCGTTGAGGATCAGGCTGCACAACATCGGACATTCATAGAACACGGGGGTCAGAATGACCGGCTTGTCATTGTGGAAGTACTCTCCCAACGTGACGGTGTTACCCTCGTGGTCGGTGAATTCAAGATCCAGGGGAAGCATCTCATCAAGCCGCTCGTTCACGCCCACGCCCTGCATCTCGGCGGGCACCTGAGCCATTCCAGTTCCACTGCACAACAACGCGATCGCCATCGCCACAAGGCGGGCGATTCGTGAAGTCAGGTTGGATTGGCAAGTCATGGTCATGGGGTCTTGGTCAGTGTGATGAATCCAAAGCGGGCTGTTCAATATTCCTCGGCGATGAGTCGCATGGCATCCTCGATGGGAAGCACCGTGGCGACTTCCTCTTCGTAACGAACCTGATGAGGGATCTCGAGCCTCAAGTGCTGCGCCTTCATCATGTCCTGCACTTCCTGGGCATCGGCTTCGACGATCTTCAAGTCTTCTTCCGCGTCCCAGACGGTGTTGTACAGGGCGATCAGACCCAACACGGTCACGATCAGAAGCACGGCACCGAGAATGCTGATAAGCCAGGTCGGTCCAGCCAACGGATCCTCGTGGTCATTCGGGTTGTGTTCGACGATGTCGCTCATGGTCGTACTTGCTTTTCAGTTGCGAATCAATAGTTCTCAAAGGCCAGCGACTCGCCGAGTCGCGGATCCTGTTCGGGTATCAGGCTGGCCGACTGCAATTTGCGGAAGGTTCCCGCCATGAAGATGCCCACGAGGGCCACGAGGCTGGTCAAGTCCAAAAATGTCCATCCGAACCCGAGGGTCAGGTTTTCATCGGCGACCCGCTGCACGACCTCGCTGTACGTCCTGGCCTCGTGGAAGACATGGTTCGGGACAATCGGCTTGATCAGCCAGTAAATATCGATGTAGTGCATCACCAACATGCCGCACGCGATGGTGACGAGTACGCCCTTGGCTCGCTTGGTGTGCTTGGTGACAAGCGCGAGGAAAGGAAGCACGAAGTGACCGGCCAGCAGGACCAGGCTGAAGGGTCCCCAGGATCCAATCTGCCGGGTGAGGAACCATCCCGTCTCTTCGGGGATGTTGGCATAGTAAATGAGCATGTACTGGCTGAAGCCGATGTAGGTCCAGAACACGATCCCGAAGGCGAACAGAAGCTTACCCGCATCCTGGTAGTGTTCAATCGTGATTTCGTTCTTGAGCTTCCCGGCTTTCTGCAGCAGAAACATGATGACAATCTGCAAGGAGAAGAAGCCACAACACGACGTTGCGAAGAAGCCGACCGGGTACATGGTGCTGAACCATTCAGGCTCAAGCGACATCAGCCACAAGATCACCCCGTAGGACTGGCTGAAGGCGTAGACCAAGAGGGCCAAGGGGGCCAGAGCCTGCATGCGATGCGTCAAGCTCACATCGCCACTCGAATCCTGGGCCACGGAGTTGTTGTAATAGAAACGTCCCAGCAGGGCCCAGACTCCGAAGAACAGGAACGAAAGCCCGCAGTACACGCCGACGTTCAGGAAAGGTGTCTTGTTCAGCAGTATTTCGCTGGTTCCGGGATCCCGCCATCGATAGAGGTCCGTCCAGAGCATGCAGGCCACGATGGGAAGGAAGAGCACCCAGATCCACATGAGATTCGATGCGACGGTTTCTGAAATTCTGCGGAGCACCGTGCTCCACCCGGCGCGGGTCGCATGATGAATTGCCGTGAAGAACAACGCCCCCAGGCACATGCTCAGGATAAACATGAAGGCCACGAGGTAGGAACGTCCGAAGGCGATCCAGTTGCCACCGATCATGCCGATCAGCAAGCTGACCACCAGCGAGACCAGACCGATGAGACCCGGGATGTAGAACATCCTGGATCCCAGATCGTCAAGTCGTCGATCGGATGTCGTCGCGTCGTGGGCCATCACTGTTTGTCTGCCCTTTGCTGGAGTTTCTCAAGAAGTTCGTCGGCGTTGATCTCATCACCCAACTGCGCCCGTTGCTGGGGCGAAAGGTCCGAGGGATCGGCATGCTGGCTGCGTTGCAGGGCCTTGATGTAGGAGACGATCGCCCAGCGATCCGCCGTGGGGATCTGTGCCGCATATCCGGCCATGTTGCGCACGCCATTGGTGATCGAGTTGAAGATTTGTCCGACGGGCTGCAGGCGGATGGCCGCCTCGTGCACGCTCTTGGGCTGCACCCAGGTGGTTCCATGGGAGAACGCCGGGGCTTCCATGAGTTGCATGGCTCGTTCGTTGACGATGCCATCCCCATACCCGGCCGAACCATGACATGGTTGGCAATAGATTTCGAAGCGTTCCTGGCCTCGTTTGAGCAGATCCATGTCAACCACGATTTGCGAGGGGAAACTGGTGGCCCATTGCCCGTTCGAGACGCCACGATCGAAGTGATCGTCGGCTCGAAGTTCGCCTCGGGCCACGGTGCCATCGACGTCGTACCGCATGGCGCGCCCATCGTAAAACAAGGGTTTTCCATTTGGAGCGATCGGGCTGGCGTTTTGGGCCTTCAGCTTGATCTGATCATCCATGTCCTGAATGAGGTGGATGCGTGGCTTGGTGAAGGTGACCGCGCGTTGTCGCGCAATGATCGCGGGAGGCACCATCGCCAGCAGGACCAGAATCAGAGTGGCATAAATAAAGGCTTTCGGCATCAAATCACTCCTCCAGAGCCTCAATGGACAGAGGATCGAGTGATTTCAGCAACGATTCAGCCTTGCTGCGCACGAACTTCGGATCGCGCGACTCGATGACGAGAAAGAACCGGTCGTCCGTCGCCCGGGCAAACCGGGCGCTCTTGAAGACCGGGTGATACCACCTGGGGAGTCCGTTCAGCAGCAACATCCAGCCCACCGCCCCGAGGGCCGCGAACAGGATCGTCAACTCGAACATGACCGGGATCCAGGTCGGAAAGCTCGAAAGTGGCTTACCGCTGATGAGGAATTCGTAACCCCGAACCGGGACGATCGCCCAGAAGTCAAAGCCCGAGGCGTTGGTGAACCATTGCAGCAGCGCCCCCACCATGGTGCCGGTGATGCCCCCGAAAAACACGAGGATGGGCAGGATCGTGGGCTTGATGCCCATGGCCTTGTCGAGTCCGTGCA
>JAPULD010000224.1 GCA_027295365.1 Planctomycetota bacterium | reverse complement strand
CGCGTTCGTGCCACTCAGGGATGAATCGTTCAATCAGCCATTCACGTTGTTGGATGGCGGCCCAATCCCCACCTGGGGGGGGGCTCGTCAGCAATTCGAAACTTGTCTTGGATCCAGTGAGCAACATGCAGATCACCGAGTCCGGATCGAAATCGCCATCCTCGTTACGCAGGGTTCGATAGGCGAATTCCTCGGCATCCTCCTCGCCGGCTTTTCGTCCCAGGGCCCAGATCGCCAGCCTCAGGGCTGTGCGCACCCTGGCGACATCCTCGGATTCAAAGGCTTCGCCTAAAAGTTGCCGGTGATCACCCAGCAGGGCCGCCAGGAGAGCCCCGGCCCGTTTCCGATCGTCATTGAAGTCCGTGATCCACGAACGAGCCAGATCGCTGGCCTCGTCGCGGGACAAATAGTGTTCAGCCAACAAAGCGGTTGCATAGACGCTGCCATTGGGTTCCACGGGATCGAGTTCGAGAATCGATTGAAGCGATGACTCATCGATCGCAGCCCAACGCCATGCGGCACGCCGGCGTCGCCAGGGTTCAAAGGCCTCATCCGAAGCAATCATCTGGGTGGCTTCGTCCAACACTTGGGTTGAGATGATGTTGGTCGCCTGTTCATCGCCTTCCCGGGACAGGGTATCAAGAAAGAGAATCGATTCTGCCGTGTCGCACTGCCCTGCAATGTACGTGCCGGCCAATCGCACATCACGCAGTGATTCAAGTTGATCCAACACATTCGGCGAGGTGCGGGCAAGTCTCAGCAAATCCGCTTCGAGAATCGAAACCTGTTCGCGTAACACTTCGGGAAGATCGATCTTCACGGCAGGTCCCCAGCCCATCACCAGGAGATAACGCCTCCACAAGTCTTGATCCGTCACGGGCCAGCGGATGTCGGCCAGCCATTCGATTCGTTCGAGTCCCAACCAGCCGCATGCGGCGTCGAAGCCTTCAAGGCGGATTGATTGAAATGGCGAGTCCAAAATCCGGTCGAACAGAGGCATCACCTGGTCCTGGTGAAGATCGAGGGGGCAATCCTTCAGCAACCGGACCGCATGCGCGTGATCCGCCTCGGATCCGGAAGCCAGATGCATGGTGATGTCGCGAATGATCAAGGTCGTGGGCAGGTCATCCCAGTTCCAGCGATCCAGCTTGTGAAGATAGTGGCTGGCTTCGAGCAACGCATCATCGGGGGCCATCTCCAGGGCCGGGCCGATCTTGTCGAGCAACTGCTCGATCGAATACGCATCACGTCGAGCCAATTGAATGGACAAGGTCCGCCATGCCGAATCCCGCTTGGATTTCTCCGAGGCGGTGATGGCTCTCAAGGCTCGTTCGGTTTTCCAGAGGGGAACGCCATACCAGGCGGCGATACCGCCCACGAGCAAGGCAAGGATCAGGCTGTAACGATACGAATGTCGCATGGTTCCTTTCGAGTTGGATTTGTTCAATGATACAACGTCAGCCCCCGAAGCGAATCGGGACGATTTCGCGTGGATTCAATCAACTCACTATGTGAGTCTTTGGAATAAACCAGCGTGGGGATTCCGTTGGAGGGGAAGACGCTCGTCCCGGTAGTGGCCATACGAAAGAATATGCCAATGCGATCCTCGTCAATCACAGACTCAACCGTGAACGTGCCAACATCCACGGAATCCTGCTAATCTGTATATCATTGATCCAGAGAACAGTTTTGGCCATGCCATTGTTCTTGCCCTTAGGAAACGCATGTTCAATCCCCTCAGCCGATACACGCATTGGCTCCACACCCGCTGGCCGGCGGGAACCGTCGAGAAGATGCCCCTGGTCAACGAGGACGGGTCGACCAACGTCTCAGGGTTGTACGTGGTGGGGGACCTGACCGGGATTCCGTTGTTGAAATTTTCGTCCGACACCGGGGCCAAGGCCGTTCGGACGATTCTGGCCGAGCCATCGTTTCCTGGGCGAGCCCAGGCTGATGAGGTGCTAGATCTCGTTATCGTCGGTGCGGGGGTGTCGGGCATGGCGGCGATGGCCGAGGCGAAGCAGAGCAATCTCAAGGTTGAGATCCTTGAAGCCGCCTCTCCATTCAGCACCATCGTCAATTTCCCGGCGGGCAAGCCCATCTTCACCTATCCCACCGATTTGACCCCGACGGGTGATCTGCAATTTGCTGAATCCAGCAACATCAAGGAAGGTCTCCTCGACGATCTGAATGAATTCATGCATCGCCATGGAATCGAACCCCGAATTGCGCACGTCAAACACATAGTAAAGAAGGGTAAGATATTCGAGATCGAACTCGATGGTGAGACAAGCCTGAAGGCCCACCGAGTGATCGTGGGGATCGGTCGCTCGGGCAATTATCGCAAACTCGGCATTGAGGGCGAAGACCGCGAATTCGTCTACAGCCGATTGCACGATCCGAAGGATTTTTGCGGCCAGAACATCGTCATCGTCGGGGGGGGAGACAGCGCCCTCGAAACGGCCATCGTCCTCACCAGTTGCGGTTCGCACGTCACGCTCAGTTATCGCAAAGCCGAGTTCAGTCGCCCCAAGCCGGACAATCTCGAGAAAATCGATGAACTCGTGAAGCATGCCGATGCGAACGTGTCGATCGAACATCCCACCGATGATTTTACGACTACATCGGTGGACTCCTACATCCCCGATCGACCGATGGACGACGAATGCCCCGGTTGTGGGGCTAAGCTTCGTGGCAAGCCTGCCGATGGACAATGCCCCGAGTGCGGCTCGGAATTCCATCGCTCACTCGGGAATCTGCGCCTGATGATGGCCAGCAAGCCCAAAGCCATCCGTGAAACCGACATCGTCATCACTAACGACCAGGGCGAAGACGAGACCATTGCTGCGGATGCGGTCTTCATGATGATCGGCCGGGAAGCTCCGCTCGATTTCTTCCGTCGCAGTGGCGTGCACATTCGAGGTGAGTGGCGACCCTGGACCTACATCAGCTGTCTTTTGTTCTTCGCCTTCTGCTTCTTTCTGTACCACTGGAAGAGCGATGCGGGATTCGGCCTCCAAGGCTGGTTCAAAGTTCAACATTATTTCCCGTTCAACATTGCCAAACCCTCACACCCCGCGAACTTCTTTGGCACCGTACTGTTGTCGATGCAAAAACCCAGCTTCTATTACACGCTGGCGTACACCTCCTGCATCGTGATCTTCGGGATAAAGCGCATCAGAAGACGCAAAACGCCCTACGTCACGGCTCAAACCTGGACACTGATGTCGATCCAGGCGATCCCCCTCTTCATCTTGCCCTTCTTCCTGTTGCCCTGGATGGGACACAACGGGTGGTTCGATGCAGGGTTTGGCAAGACGCTCGCCGATGGTTTGTTTCCGGTGGCCGATCTAAAATGGGAAAATCACGGACGCGAATACTGGCGCAGCGTGGGATTCATCCTCGCCTGGCCATTGCTTCCCTGGAATTTCTTTACCAACCAACCCATGACCTGGTGGCTCATCATCGGGTGCATTCAGACGTTCGTGATCATCCCGCTCATGGTCTGGAAGTGGGGCAAGGGTGCGTATTGCGGCTGGATTTGCTCGTGTGGGGCGCTGGCCGAGACGATGGGCGACACGCATCGACACAAGATGCCCCATGGCCCATTCTGGAACCGGCTCAACATGGTTGGGCAATTTTTCCTCGTGATCGTCGCGTTGCTGTTCATCGCGAGAATTATCAGTTGGGTTGCGACCCCTGGCTCAGATATTCATCAAATCACGTCATCGATCTTCATGATCGGTTTTTACGGCAAGGACACATCCTGGAATGACCTGTCCTTCCCCATGAACCTGCTCAATTACGTCTGGTTCGTGGACCTGCTCTGGGCCGGGGTGTTCGGCGTGGCCTTCTACTTCTGGTTCTCAGGACGTGTTTGGTGTCGTTTCGCCTGTCCCCTGGCGGCGTTGATGAACATCTACGCGCGGTTCAGCCGCTTTCGGATCATCGCGGACAAGAAGAACTGCATCTCCTGCAACGTCTGCACCTCGGTCTGCCACCAAGGCATCGACGTCATGAATTTCGCCAACAAGGGCTTGCCCATGGAGGATCCCGAGTGCGTGCGGTGCAGCGCATGCGTGCAGAGTTGCCCAACCGGGGTGCTGCAATTTGGTGAAATCAATCGCAAAACTGGCGAGGTGCTGCGCACGGATCAACTCGCCGCGTCCCCGGTCCAGATGGCGGAGTTGACGGTGCTGGGCAAAGCGATCTGAGAATTCGCAATTCGTATTAGTCGAGCTTGCGGAAGACCAGGTTTTTCACGCGCCCCGACGAGAGCTTGAAGCCGTCGATCCGTCCCGAGGCATCGCGAGTGAATTCGTAGATGTTGTCGGCGTTGAATCGATCGCGATCGAGAGGCGTCATCGTAATTTGACCATACTTGCGCCGTTTGATCTGCAATTCATCGTCGATCAATACCACCTCGTAAGAGACATCGAGCTCATCGCTGTAGTAGCGACCGGCGTAGTGTTGAAGATCTTCGACCTCCGGCGCGGATGAAACCCGGAACGATTCTGTATCGCCATCGGGTTGAATCAACTCTATTCGCAACGCCTTGTTCGTTTCCGGGTCGATCGTGAATTCAATCGTGATCGGCATCGGGACATTGGCGAGGCGAAACGTCGTGGATGAGATCGGCCTCAGGGAATCACTGCCTTGGCCCACGAGTTCGATGAACAATTGCTCATCGCGAATGGACACCAGCAAGAGTTGTGGCCTGATCTCGTGGACAAAGCGGCCTACGAATCGAGGAAACTCAGCGATATCCAGATCGTACGGTGATTCCTCGGCTTCGGGTTCAGCACTTGTATTTGAAGTCGACTGATCCGGGGACGGCGTCGGCACGTCATCCTTCAGGTACAGCGATGCCACATGGAGGGCAAGCCGACTGGTCGGCATGGCGGTGTTGCCCAGCACCGCGATCGACAAGTGTTGCTCGGGAAATCGCACGAGATGGCAGCGAAAGCCTGCGTCCCCTCCACTGTGACCAATGGTGGGCAAACCCTGGAATTCGCCATGGGAAAGCCCATGCGCGTAGGCAATCGTTTCGCCATCGTTGAGTTCACCTCGTTGCATCATCTGCTCGATGACCGTTTTCCCTCCTACGTGGGCGGTCTGAAAGTTGTGTTGCCATTTCGCAAGATCCTCGATCGTCGTGAACAGACTCGTCGCCCCGGCGATGGCGTATGACAGCACAGCGTTGCGAGGTCCAGCCATGCCCATGCGATAGGAATACGCGCGATTGGGTACGATGTGCATATGGTCATCGTGAAAATGCGTATTGCTCATACCCAGGGGCGTAAAGATGTTTTCTTCACACCATTGGGGAAATGGCGTCTCCGTCACGCGTTCGACGATCAAACCCAGGAGCGTGTACCCAGTGTTGCAGTATGTATATTGATCGCCCGGCTCAAAATTCAAATCGCGTTGACGTACGACAAGCTCCATCACGTCGTCGCGGGTGATTACGTCGTCCATTCTCCAGCCGGCCAGAACCAGAAGATCCCACTGGTCGCGCAAGCCGCTGGTGTGGTGGATGAGGTGGCGGATGGTGATGGATCGACCATAATCAGGCAGCTCGGGTACGTATTGGCGTACGTTGTCATCAAGGGACAGCTCGCCTTGCTGCGCCAGCATGGTGATGGCGAAGGCGGTGAACTGTTTCGAGACGGAGGCGACATGGAAGACGGTGGTGGGGGTGATGGGGATGTCGTACTCGAGCTGGGCGAAGCCATACCCCTTGGCGTACAGCAATTCGCCATCCCGATAGACACCCACGGCGCAGCCCGGCGAGTCGGGTTGGTCCCACGTGGCGAACAGCGCATCGATATCCTGGGAGGAAGGTTGCGCCTGAAGTGATGGCGTCACCAAGGAGAGCGCCACCAGACCGAAACAGATGTGTCGTAATCGCTTCATGAATACACCTCAAGGGCAGAATAGCGTCGGATGCCAGCCTCGTGCATCGCGAAGCGAGGTCGGGTCAGTCCGATAATCAATCACCCGAGGCCCAATGCCTTTCAACTCACAAGAGACCAGAAGATGGGGTCTCAATAGGTCGATAATTCAAGGTCGCCCCCGGCGATTCGATGAACAACATCAGACTCGTAGCAAGGAAAGACGCGATGAACGTCAACGCGGTATCAGGATTTGTATTGGCATCCCGTGATCTGCATCGTCTCGAGAAGGCCGAAAAGCCCGCCGAGACGAAAGCCGCCGAGGAAACCCCGGTCGAGGAGACGCTTCCCGTCGAGTCCTCGACCAAGGATGGAGAAGGCGTCATGCGACTCCTCCAGGAAGGGCACTTCAAGGGCGTCGCGGAACTTCGTCATCGGATCCGCCTGCACGATCAGCTTGCCGCTCAGGCCAGTCAGGAAGCGGGCGAATCGCTTCGCAGTGAAGGTGAATCACTCGTTGATACGATCAATGAAGGGGTGGCATCGCTCGCCGAATCGATGTCGAGCCCCGCGGAACCGGTCGATGGCGTGACGCCCCCGCCCCCGCCCCCGCCCCCGGAGGGGGATCTGGCCATTGATGCTCCGGTCACGACGGACGATGCCCCGGTCGTCGATGCCGAATCGTTGCTGGGGGATTTTGCTCAGTCGGTTGAGAATACGCTGTCGGGTGGTGAGGATGGCCAGGTAAATCTCGATTCAATCGAGACGGATTTGCGAGCGTCATTCGATGCGTTGGTTTCGTCGTTGCACGATCTTTATGCTGCCCCTGAACCCGTCGTGACTGAGACTGATG
>JAPULD010000223.1 GCA_027295365.1 Planctomycetota bacterium | reverse complement strand
AAGCCAAGTCTGATGCCTGATAACGGGGCTTCAGACGTGACATAAGCAGGCTGTAGCTTCTGGGAGGTCGGGGAAAGCTAAGGATTGACTAGCACTCTAGAGATGGCAAAGGCTGTGGCCGATGACATTTCGGTAAGTGCGGCAAATTGGGGCACTTACAGGAACCAGGTCACTTGGGCAATCGTATGATTCAACATGGAGGGGGATCATCATGGGCAAAAACAACGGAACAAAATCGTGGGCGGACAAGCAAGTATTCACCACTGGTGAAGCCGCCGAAATCTGCAAGGTCTCTCAGCAGACCATCATTCGCTGCTTTGATAGTGGCCGGCTGCAGGGCTTCAGGGTCCCGGGATCGCGGTTCAGGCGAATTCCCAGGGGCGACCTGATTCGGTTCATGCACGCCAATGAAATCCCCGTCGATACCATCGAGAGCGCCAGCAAGCGCATCCTCGTGGTGGATGACGATCCGGAAATCGTTGAGCTCTTCATGGACTTCCTGGGTCACGATGAGCGATACAACGTGCAGTGCGCCACGAACGGCTATGACGCCGGGCTGCTTACCGAAAAGCACAAGCCTCACCTGATACTGCTTGACTACATGCTGCCTGACATCAACGGCAATCTCGTCTGTCAGCGCATCAAGTCCAACCCGAATCTCGTGAATGCGAAGATCATCATCGTCTCGGGCGTGATCAATCAGGATGAAATCGAAGATCTCAAGAGCATGGGCGCCGACGCCTTCGTAAAGAAGCCGTTCAACGTCAATCAACTGCTCAATCAGATCAACGAAATGCTGGGGGTGTGATCCACCTGTCGGCGGAAAGGGCTGTGCCGATGCATGGTGATCCCTCCCAGATCGATCCGACTCAGTCACGTCGAGTCGAGCTGATCCTCCAGCAACTCGACGCGTTGCCCACGCTCAGCGCCGTGGCGGTGCGGGTGTTGGAGTTGACGAGCGACGATTCGTCGGAAATGAGTGACGTCATCAACCTGATCTCCTGCGATCCCGCGCTGGCGAGCAAGGTGCTCAAGGTCTGTCGATGCAGCGAGCAGGGACGGGCCGCCAACGTCACCACGATCGATCGCGCCGTCGTGCTGCTGGGTTTCGACAACGTCCGTAGCGCGGTGCTCTCGTTGCAGATCTTCGAGATGTTCGATGGCGATTCGAGTTGTGGGGGCGAAGAGTTTTCCGCAAAGACCGTCTTCAGCCGCCAGCTCTATTGGCAGCACAGCCTTGCGGTGGCGATCGTGGCCGAAAAACTCTGCTCGATCAGCAGTCTGAAGAATCAGTTTCATCCCAGTGAAGCCTTCATTGGGGGGCTCTTGCATGACTTGGGCCAGTTGTGTCTGCACATGGTCCTGCCCAAGAGCTTCGATCGGGTCTGCGAACTGGCGTTGGCCCAGAATCTCCCACTCGATCTGGCTTGCCGAAAGACCGTGGGGGTCGATGCCCACACCGCAGGGCGACGGATCGCCGAGCATTGGCAACTGCCTCATCAACTCAGCGACATCATCTGGTTGCATGGCCAGCCTTATGAGGCTTTGCCAGACCTGAATCACAAGCCGCTTATCGGCCTCATCTCATTGGCCGATGCGATCGTCAGGCGGGAGCACATTGCGCCGTTGGGGCACGGCGCTCAGGGCGAGAACATCGAGGCAATGTGCACGTGCATCGGATTGACCCTCGAGCACGTCGAAGAAGTCGTTCCCATAATCCATGACGAACTTGCCTTGCGGAGCGAGGGCATGGGGTTGGAAAGCGAACTCGGCACTCGGCAATTGTTGCGCTCCGTGTGCCGGGCCAACGAAGTGCTTGGCCGTGCGAATCTCGTCTTACGACAGAGCGCGAGCTGCAACAAGAGTCAGAAGCACATCTTCGAGGCGATCACCGAGTTTCATGACACCGCCGTGCCTGGGGCCACCATGACCCAGATCCTGGGTCGAGTGGTGCAATCCGCGGCGGAGATCTGGGGCCAGGGGTTCTATTCCCTCCTGTACCAGGCCAACGATCGCGAGCCATTGCAGTACTACCAGTTTGATGAAGATGCGCGATTGCAACACAGCCAGATTTTCTCGGCGACCGATGGCGGCTTCTTGTTTGATGACATGACCGATAATCAACCTCTTAATGAGGACGTGCGAGACCGCATTCCTGAATTGGGTGATGTGTTGGAGGAAACCATCGACCTGAAGGCGATCAAGTTGCTGCCTTTGCGCTGTGGGTGGGGGGTCAACGCGGTGCTGGTCCATGATCGGACAATTGACGCCAAAGGGGATCGGGTGATGCTGGAGGCTTTGAGCCGCACGTGGGGAGCTTCCCTGGCGGCGGGGAACCAACACGAAGGGGCCAAGCGGGTCGGCGAACAACTGGTCGAAGCCAATCGTGAGTTAATGGAAACGCAAGATCGATTGGCGCAAGTCAAGACCATGGCTGCACTTGGGGAACTGGCCGCCGGGGCCGCGCATGAAATGAACAACCCCTTGACGGTCATTTCGGGGCGTTCGCAAATCCTGCTGAACTCAATCATCGATCCCGAGCAACGATCAATGGCCAAGCAGATTGCGCTGCAATCGCATCGACTGAGCAACATCATCACGGCGCTGCGTTTGTTCGCCAATCCCACTGAATCCAAGCCAAAAAGCGTCAATTTGCAGGAATTGATTGGAAAGATCGTTCGTGAGGTGAAGCCAAAAAGGCGGAAGCCGATGGATCTCAATTCCGTCTTCACCAGCGACATTCCTACCAAGGTGTTTATCGACCCTGATCAGATCGGACGTGCGGTCACGGAGCTGCTTCAAAATGCAGTTGAGGCAGAAGGTTCGTCTCATGTTGAACTCCGCGTTCAAATCGACGCTTCCGATGACCGATTGAAGATACAGGTCACGGATGATGGATCGGGATTGGCGCCCCACACGTTGACGCACGCTTTTGATCCATTCTTCAGCGCCAAGCCCGCAGGTCGGCAGCCCGGACTGGGACTCTCCCAGGCTCAAAGGCTCGTCGAGGCCAGTGGTGGGCAGATCACGCTGGAGAACGGTTCCCTCAAGGGAGCCGTGGCCACGATCTGGCTGCCGCACTGGCGGGAGCATCGAGTTCAGGAGTCACGCAATGTCGCGTGAGTGTAGAAAGGTCGGATGAGAACGTGGCAACCAAGCGGACCAATCAGGCGGCTCAACGGATCAAGCGAGAACTCGAACCGCTGGATCGAGCCATTGCCGAGGCCCTGGAGAAGCAGGACCCCACGGATGGCCCGGCCTCAATTCTGATCGTGGGTCGTGAAGACGATGCCCGCAACTCGCTGGTGCAGTCCTTGGAAGAGCACCAGCATCGATGCATCTACATCGGTCGTCTCGACACCGCACTGGCCACCGCCTCTCGAGGACGGTTCGACATTCTACTCGTCAACCCCGACCTTCCCGATGGCGACGGGCTTGATCTCTCCCGACACGTTCAGAAGAACGCCCCCGCCACACGCACGATCATCTATGGCGACAAGGACATCAGTCGTTGCGCCATGGAAGCCATGCGGGCTGGCGCCATCGACGTGTTGTGCGTCCCGGTTTCCGAGCCTGATCTCATCACTTCCATTGAACTGGCCAAGACGAGTTCACGTCGAGACCGATTGCGCGATGAACGTCTCGTGCGGCTCAAGACGATCTGCAAGGAATTGAACGTCGCTCGTCATGAGATTTCCGACCAAGTCGACATTCTTTGCAAGGATCTCGTTGACGCGTATCAGGACATGACCGAGCAGATCAACGAGGTCGCCATGACCAGTGAGTACAAGACGTTGCTGAAGCAGGAACTCGACGTTGAGGATCTGCTTCGCACGGCATTGCAATATCTGCTGACGAAGACCGGGCCGACGAATGCCGCGGTCTTCCTGCCCGATTCCGATGGGCAGTACGGGCTCGGGGCGTATGTGAATTACGATTGCCCCCGCGAATCGATCTCGGTGTTGCTCGATCACCTGTGTCGCCACATCTGTCCCCAGATGGCCGGGGAGGATGACATTGTCGTCTTCGACGATGCCGACGAATTTTCCAAGTGGATCGACGCCGACGTGGAATTCCTGGAAGACAGTCAGATCATCTCGTATTCCTGTCGCAAGGATGAGGAATGCCTGGCCGTGATCGTACTCTTCCGTCGCAAGAGCGATGAATTCCCCCCCGAACTGGCCGGCACGCTGGACATGATGCGGGTCATCTTCGCCGAGCAGCTTTCACACATCATCAAGGTCCACCATCGCGCCACGCCGAACTGGCCCGAGGAAGCCTCATGGGAAGATGATGTCGATGATTTCGGGTTTGGCGGCTACGAGGGTGGCCTCGCGGCCTGACCAGCCTCGCTATTCAATTCAGCGAATCAGCCGTTTCCTTGCGCTTTGGATAGGAACGCCTGGTGTTGTTGCTGATGAGATGCGAAGGGATGCCCGAAGCATGGGCCCTGACATGGTCATGACCAACGACTTCCCTCAATCGTTGCAACAAGTATGAATCCACGATCACGCGATGCTTGGAGCTGCGCATCGTCACGCACTTGCCTTCGGTGTGGAGCTGCACCTGAACTTCCGCGGGGTTTCCACCTTCGGCGGGCCTTCCACTGAACTGCTGCAGAAAACCCTCGACCATTTCGAGGCGTTGCCCGATGGGGTCATCCACGGCATCGGGAGCGAATTCGATCACCAACGTCGAGGCAAGATGCCGCGTGGCCTCTTCCAGGGGCATGACCCGATCGACGATGATCTGGGGTTCTCCACGATTACGATCGACGCGCCCGATGAGCAGGACGATGCCGTCAAGCTGCACGTGCTGGCCATGCTGCGCGAAGATATTGGAGAAGACGACGCCTTCGACATCGCCAGTCTTGTCCTGCAAGGTGATCATGGCCATCTTCTCGCCTGCGCTGCGGCCATTGCGCACGATGGTGTGACGCACGCGATTGAGCAGGCCACCCACAGCGACGAGTTGATCGTGCTTGAGATCGCTGATCTGTCTTGTCGTATAGGTCGCGAATTCGGCCAGCAACGATTCGTGTTCATCCAGGGGATGCCCAGACACGTGAAAGCCCAGACATTCCTTTTCCAGTTCGAGCGACTGCTTCTGGGACCAAGGGAGAACGTTGGGCAAGGGGCGTTCGTTCGCTTCGTCGGCGGATTCCTCTGCCTCTGGCATTGCATCAGGGGGCGCATCGCCTCCGCCAAACAAGCCCAACTGTCCGCGGCGTCGATCCTCCGCGGCGGTTTGGCCCGCCGCGATGGCGTCGTCGATCGCGGCAACCGCTGCGGAACGCTCGGGCAGGCTGTGGAGGCTGTCGAACGTGCCGCACTTGATGAGAGCCTCGATGGCGGCCTTGTTCACGGTTCGCGTGGAAACGCGTTCACAGAAATCGAACACGGACTTGAATGGTCCGGCCTTGTCGCGTTCCTCCACGATGGTGCCGATTGCATTCTTGCCGATCCCCTTGATGGCGCTGAGACCGAATCGAACGTGCCCATGCAGGGCATCCTGGGGGTCCTCTTCATTGAACACGACGGTGAAATCGACATTCGAGAGGTTGATGTCGGGAGGCATCACCACCACGCCTTGATGGGGATTCTTGGAGGTGTGGTCGGTGTAGATGGTCTTCTTGCATTCGTCGAGGTAGATCCGCCAGTCTTCGACCTTCTTCGCGCCGCTTTCATAGGTCAGCAACGCCGCCATGTACTGGTTCGGGAAGTAGGTCTTCAAGTACGCGGTCTGGTACGCGATGATCGCGTATCCCGTGGAGTGCGACTTGTTGAAACCATACCCGGCGAACTTGAGAATCAGGTCGAACAGCTCTTCCGCCATCGCCGGATCCATCCCCTTGAGCTTGGCCCCCTCGATGAACTTGGGTCGTTCGGCGTTGATGACCTCGTGCTTTTTCTTGCTGATCGCCTTGATCAGCGAATACGCGCTGCGCAACGGGATGTCGCCCAGGCCATGCACGATCTGCATGACCTGTTCCTGGTAGACCATGATGCCATAGGTCTCGCTCGTGAAGCCATCGACAATCGGGTGCAGGGCCGGGACCTCCTGCTTGCCATGCTTACGGGCGCAGTAGTCGGGAATGAGGTCCATCGGGCCAGGGCGGAAGAGCGCGTTGGCCGCGATGAGGTCTTCCAGTCGGTCGGGTTTCATTTCCAGCAGAAGCTTGCGCATGCCGCCTGATTCAAACTGGAAGATGCCCACGGTGTCGGCGCGTTGGAAGAGATCAAGTACCTTTCGGTCGTCGTAGCGCAGGCGATCGAGATCCAGGGGATGATCGCCTTGGCCGACTTCAAGGCCCACCGTCTGCCAGATGATTTCCTCGTTCAGCGTCTCTCGGACGAGCTTCTTCGCCAGCTCGATCGTGGACAACGTCCGTAGGCCCAGGAAGTCCATCTTGAGCAGGCCGACGCGTTCGCACGTGGGGCCATCCCACTGGGTGACGATGTCATCGCTGCCTGAGGCCTTGTACAGGGGAACGATATTGTCGAGGGGTTGGGTCGCCACGACCACGCCGGCCGCATGCACGCCGGCATGACGCGCGTGATTCTCCAGCGCATTGGCGGTGTCGATCACGCGTTTGGATTGGGCGTTCGTCTCGTATTCGTGGCGGAAGTCATCGTCCTTCTCGATGGCTGCATCAATGGTGATGTTCAGCTCGGCCGGCACCAAGTTGGACAACCGCTGGCCCTCGGCGGGCAACAGACCCATGACCCGTGCCACGTCCTTGATCGCGGCCTTCGCCTTGAGACGACCGAAGGTGATGATCTGGGCGACATGGCCATATTTCTTGCGAACGTAATTGATGACCTCGGCCCGGCCATTCTGACAGATGTCGATGTCGATGTCGGGATACTCGGTCCGATCCGGATCGGTGAAACGCTCGAATAGCAGGCCATAATGCTCGGGGCAGGCGTTGGAGAGACCCAGCACGTACCCCACCATGGTGCCCACGCCCGAACCACGCGCGCTGGCGGGGATGCCTCGCTGGCGGGCCCAGTTCACGAAATCCCAGACGATCAGGAAATACGCGCTGATGAGCTTGTCGGCAAGGATCTTGATTTCACGTTCGAGCCTTGCCCGGATCGCGTCGGTCACGCCTTCGGGACCATATCGCCAGATCAAACCGGCTTCGCACAGTTCACGTAGGGCTTTGTCGCAATCGACCTTGAGTTGTTCCGCGGTCACGTCCTTGTCCCGGACCTCGTCAAAGGGCAACAACTCGAATTTCGAGCAATAGTCGTTGAACCATTGCGTCAGGTCGCCCCCCTTGTATTCGGGCATGTCATCGGGATACTTGACCCGCACCACCGGGGCGTGGTTGGCGGAGAAGTCGAGTTCCACGTTGCAGCGTTTGGCGATGGCGACGGAGTTCTCCATCGATTCGGGAATGTCGCCGAAGAGTTCCTGCATCTGCTGGGGAGACTTGACGAACAACTGACGCGGATAATGCAGCCTCGTCGGCTCGTCCTTGGTCTTGCCCATGGAGATGCAGCACAGGCTGTCATGGGTGTCCCAGTCCTCGGCCCGGAGAAAATGCGCATCGTTGTCGCACACGAGCGGCAGATCCAGCTCTCGCGCCAGCTTGATCAGGTAGGGGTTGATCCGTTCCTGCTCGGGCGTCTCGTGGCTTTGGAGTTCGATGAAGAAGCAAGGATCGCCATCCTTGTTGACGCCGAATGTCTTCGCGTGCCAGGTCGCCTCTTCGATCGCCGATTGCCAGTGGGCCTCGTTGTTGGTCTGGACGTAATTGGTCAGGTGATGGGCGATTGAGGAACCGAGGTGGCCATTGATGGCGATCAATCCCGCGGACCATTGCGTCAGCGTGGACTTGTCCATCCGGGGCTTGTAGTAAAACCCGTTGATGAACGCGTCGGAGCTGAGTTTGAGCAGATTCTGCCATCCCTGATTGTTCTCGGCCAACAGCACCAGGTGGAACCCGCCATCGGCGATGCCGGTCTGCTTGCGCACCGTGCGATCCTCGACCGCGACGTAGGCCTCGATGCCCAGGATTGGCTTGATGCCTGCTTTTTTCGCCTTGCTGTAGAACTCGACGGCCCCGAAGAGATTGCCATGGTCCGTGATCGCCACCGCCCCCATCCCCAGCTCTTTGACATGCTCAATCAGGGGGGTGATCTTGTTCCCCCCATCAAGGAGGGAATATTCCGTATGCAGATGGAGGTGAATGAAACCGCCCAGGTTTTCTTCGGAGGATGAGGTGGCTTTGGGGGGCATTAAAGGACGTTCCAACTGACGATTTCAGGGGTATATAGGTGGCCAGCAGGTCATGGTATCGGAGCCAAGGGGTGGCGTGTCTCCCCTGGCTTGCAATTGGACAGGAGACGCACAGCGTGTAAGGCCTTTCGGCCATTTCCGAATAAATACCGGAGATCCACGTCGTGCGATCTCCCCCGCGGCTTTGCGCTAGAATGAGATGAATCCCATGGACCAAAGACCACCATTCACCGTGTTCACGACCTCCGGCGTTCGACGAGCCTCGGCGGTCTGGCAATCCGCGGCGACCCAGCCCAGCTGGATCTCACGGGTGGTGCTCATGACGTTCATCCTCGTCATCGCGGTCCCCATCTTCCTGTTGGTGGCCCTGGCCCTCGTCGCGGCGTCCCTTGTCTTCGGGGTGCTCTGGGGTGTCAATTTTCTGATGCTCAAAGTGAAGGGTGTGCTCCCCCACAATGATGGTCGCAAGAACGTCCGAGTCATCCAGCGCCGCGATGGCTAGATCCCCTTCGTCTCCCGGTCGATGAGCTCCAGCCAGCCTTCCCGCAATCGCTTGGTGATCTCGCCCGGGGTTCCATCGCCAATCGACTCGCGTTCCACCCCCGTGACAGGCAGCACGCCCCAGCTTGAATTGGTCAGGAACACCTCGTCGGCTTCCAGCACATCTTCGATGCTGATCATCGTTCGACCCGTCCCGATGCTCATTTCGTCGGCGAGTTCGATGATGGCCTCACGGGTGATGCCAGGCATCACCGTGGACGCCAGTGCGCCGGATTCCTCTTCGCCCCTTGCGAAAGGCGTGCACAACGCGCCGTCCTTGACGAGAAAGACGTTGCTGACCGATCCCGCGGCCAGGTGATTGGAGACGGTGAACCAGATCGCCTCCCCCGCGCCATGCGATGCGGCAAGCTGCAATTGCTGGATGCGGGGCCAGTAGTTCAAGGTTTTGTGGCCCGCCATGGGATCGAGCGGATTCTCGCGACCCGCCGCGATCATGACCACGACGCCCTTCTCGAAAAAATCATCCGGGTATTCGGTTGGGGGCTGGGCGACGATGAGGATGGTGGGATCGCTGGCGCTTTGTCCCTTGGATTGCAGCAGGTTGAGGTCGCCTCCCGTCAGCGTGAGCCTCACTCGGGCGCTGTCCTGATCATTCTCGTTCAGCACCAATTGCAGGGCATCGACGAGGGGTTCGATTCTCAGGCGTTCCGAGAGCCTCATTTCACGAGCCGAATCGGCCAATCTTCTCATATGACGTTCGGCACGGAAGACCTTGCCGTTCCTCGCGAGCATGGTTTCGAACAGCCCGACCCCATGCTGATAACCAGCATCGAAGACGGAAACCTTCGCTTCGTCGCGATCCACAAATTGTCCATTGAGCCAGACTTTCATGGGTCCAGCTTAGCCCGGGGAATCGGATTCGTCATCCGCAGAGGCCGGGTACTGGTAGCCCAGGATGACGATGGCCCCCTTCTCGGGCCAGGCGATCCGAACTTCCAGGGCCGGCGTCCGGTCGATGGCGATCCGCACGGTGTGCGTCGCACGTCCGTCGGCAAAGGGCGAATCATCGCCTTCAGTGGCCACGACCTGCACCTGACTCGGATCATCATGCTCTTCTAGGATCGCGCCCATCGTCTCGATGAAACCATCACGCTTGGCAATGCTGTCCGCCACCACCCGACTTGTGGGATCGTCGCCCTTGATGATCGTCGTGGCGATATCCAGCATGTAGTCCTGCAGTTGGTCGATCCTCCGGGCCTGATTCTGATTCGACCAATAGAGGACCGGCAGGGCAACGATCACGATGAGGATCGGCATCAAGTACCGCTGGCGTCGCTTGTAGCGATGCTCGAGTTGATTGGATTCGATCTCGTTCATCAACCCCAGAGTCTAGGCTGATGGGAGTCGGCGGTTCAGTTTCAGGGGGAAGTGGGGGCGGGTTTTGACGCGAGGTCGATCGGGTCGGCGTAGAGCACATAGGTGCTTGATGTCTCGAAGGGGCGATTCAGCGCCATCTTGAGTTCCGCAGTGAAGGGGTAGGGAACGTCGGGTCTCGCGTTGTCCACCTGGATGATCTCGTGCCCAACCTGAGTGCCGAACTCGTCGAAAAACGTGATCGCGATGCCAATGTTTCGAGTCTCATCGAAAGCGTTGAGCACGCTCCCCGAGATCGTCATATTCGAGAAGTCGATGTCGTGGTTGGGATAGAGACGCAAGTAATGACCAAACCCGCTGCGCCAGGCAATGCGGCTGCGGGTCGTGTCGCTGGTGTTGTAGAAAAAGGAAAACGTGCTGGCGAAGACATCGAGGCCGATGGGGGAGAACCCCGCGGCTCGAAACTGAGCCAGACGTTTCTGCTCGGCCTTGCGCTCTCGTCTGACTTCAAGCGCAGCCTCAAAACGTTTTCGGCGCTCGGCCTTGATCTGAGTATGACGATCCCTTGCGTCCTGGATCTCATGCTTGCGATCGGTCGCCTTGGCTTCTGCCTGGTGGCTCTGATATTCCTCGAAGGTATCACCCATCTTGTGATAGTCCTCGATGAACTCCTTCAGTTCACTCAACTCGTCCTCGTTCTGGTTGGCATTGAATTGAGATTCGGCCAACTGCTCGCGCAGCACATCGATCTCGACCTTCTGGGCCTGGATCATGGACATCAGCTTCAAAACCTGTCGTTGCAGATCCTCGATGTCCGCAGGGGTCAGATTATCTTGTCCCAGGGCCTTGGTGGGGCCAGGCGTGAACAAGCCAGCTCCGATGAAGAGGATGACGAGCGTAGACAGGCGTGCTTTGGGTCTGGACATGACAATTCTCCAATCAAACGTACCAGCACCAGGCATGGCGCAGCAAGAGCATAGAAAGCCCTACTCCACTTGATTCATTGGACACGAATCACAGGCGAAGAATCCCTCGAATCTTGGGGAGTTTTACAATTCAGGATCCCGAGGACTCGACCGGTTGGTCTTGCGAACCCATTTCCCGGTCCTCAGGTACTTTGGATCGCAAATCCTTGGCTCGTTCGATCAGGCCCGCTTCATCATCGATGAGCGGCTCAAGATCGTAATTCCACTCAATCTGGCTGTGCAGATCCATGGGGAGCAGCTCGGATACCAGATCGAATCCCACGACATCCCAGAGCGGGGCATCCGCCTTTCCTGATGTCATCAGAGGCTCATAGCCGTCCTTGACCAGACGAACGTCGTACGTGCCGTAGTAGAGGAATTCAACATCCACCGGGGTGCGGCCAACTTCGCGGTCGTTCAGCCAGACCAAGGCCCCGGGAGGGTCGGATTTGATGGTGATTGTTCGCCGCACACACCCGGAGAGGGTGGTGAGCATGAAAAGGGCCAGGATGAGCGAAAGTCGGATCGCCATGGTCGGATTCTAGCAAGCCCCGGAAAGTCTCGTTTGAACAGGCAGGGAATGGGGAGAAGGGGGTGAGCAATGGGGCGAGAAACATGCCTTCAGGGCAGTGATATGACATGCTTTCTGGTGGATAGAAAGTCCTTGTTCAGCGTTTTTACAGAGTCCAAAGGTCCCTTTCATTCCTCCGGTCGTTCCGGCCCTCACTCCTGAATCTCGTACTCGAACTTGATCGGGTAGCTTGGGGCGTGGCCTGCCTCAAAGACGATTTCGCCCCTCAATCCCGCCAAGTCTCCGGTTGCGGATCCTGGAACGACTTTCCAGATGGATTGAACTGTGCCGTTTTGGAATGTTCCCGTGTGTTGGAGCACGAACGTGCCCTGGCGTCCATCAAGGGAACCGCGAAAACGCTCGACCGCGCTGAACTGGCCACTGCCATCGGGCAGATAGGAAGCGAGTTGTTCAGACGTGCCCTGGCCTGAAAGAGATCCCTCGTACGATTTGACGATGCTTGCGCGAGAGAGTTTTGAGCCGTCCTCGTGTTCGTCGAAGGGGGTCTCATCCCAGGACGTGATTGCAAACGTGGATTGGGCGGTTTGGGTATATTGATTCATCGAGTTTCCAGTTGGTTGAATGTGGCACGCGGAGAGTGCGATCAAGGTGAACAGAAGGGTGAAGGAAAGGCGGAATTTTCCGCGTGGCGTGTGTTTCTTTTCGTTCATGGAGGCAAATGTAGACCAGGCCAGGGGAGATGGATTGTAGAATGGCGACACCATGACTCAGGATTGGCAGGGCAAGCCGCGGGGCATTCTCCGCCACGATTGGAACGAACAACAAGTGGTGCTTGGCCGTTTTGAGCCTTCGGAGTGGGCGGAGCCCTTTGTCGAGTATTTCTGGAGCGCCCAATGGGATTTGCGTGGCCATCCGCCTCGGATTGAGGAAAGCCTCCCCCATCCCTGCGTTCATCTGGTCCTCGAGCGAGGGGATTCCAACGTATTTGGCGTCATGCGAAAACGTTTCGTGCGCGAGTTGTCGGGGCTGGGGCAGGTGTTCGGCATCAAGTTTCGACCGGGGGGTTTCACGCCTCTGGTGACCTGGCCCGTGTCGAACATCACGGATGTACAACTTCCCGTGGCCAAGGTCTTCGGTGCCGAAGCCGATCGCTTGGAACGCCAAGTTCTGGATGCGCCGGATTCAAACGAGCAGGTTGGCTTCGCCGAGGCTTTCCTGAGGGCTCGATTGACGACGCCTGATGACGATCTCATCGAGATTCGGGCCTGGGTGGACGCGATCGCTGAAGACCACATGATTCTCAAGGTCGCCGATCTCGCCGACGTGTTCCAGACCAACGTCCGCCGCATCCAACGCCAGTTTCAACGCCACGTTGGCGTCGGGCCCAAGTGGGTCATCCAGCGGTACAGGCTCCACGAGGCTCTGGAACGAGTGGCCCAGGGCAAGGTGCTCAACTGGGCGATCTTTGCCTTGAATCTCGGGTACACGGATCAAGCGCACTTCATCCGCGATTTCAAACTGAGCGTAGGCACCACGCCCGAGGCCTTTGCCCGGACTTATCGAACCGACGAGTAGGAAGGGGCATGGATCGGGAGTCTTCCATTTCGAAAGGAAAACATTCCGGTCTCGTGTTCTTCATGAACACGATAGGCAGATGGTAATTGTTGCACTGATCTTCCGAGGGCTTGGGGGGCTGGCAACGAATTCCCCAAGTCACGGCTTGGGACACAAAGATGCTGCATGTGGCCGAGTGGGGGCAGTTCCGAACCGAGGGCGATGTCAACTGCGATGGAGCCGTGAACGTGGACGATCTGCTCGACCTCCTCGCGGCGTGGGGGCCATGCGGGCTGTGAGGCGATTCAACTTCTTGGTTTGTGAACAGGGAGAGTGGATTGACGGTTGATTGACAAACAGACCCATTACTGGTTGTCTCTTACGCTGCATAATTCTTCCCTCATCCCCCCCGCGGCATAGGATGCTCCCGCCGATTGCAAGCATGGCGATTGGGTGGGTCGCGTCGTCCAGGATTGCCACGGCCATTGGAGTGTGAGACACACATGGAACTCCCTCGTCGGACTCGAGGCGATGAACTTCTTGAACCCGGTGCTTTGACGGCCCTCCGTGAGCGATTGAGGCTTCTGGCCCCGAAGCACGATCTGGCGACGGTCATCGCCTGCGCCTTCGACCACCGGACGCGGATGCTGCCCTTCATCTTCGCCGACACTCGAATGGCCCCGGCCGGGGTGAGGGCCATCGGATCGGCCCTGGTCGATGTCGGATTCGAGAAGACCCGCATCGTCCTTCAACAATGGAACAGGAACTTCCGTCCCTCTCGGATGCAACTGGACGGGAGGATTCCCGACCTCTTCCTGGTTTCGAGCATGCACCTGCACTTCGAACCGTGCATGGCGATGATCCGCGATGCCCACCGGATCGATCCGGCGCAGCGTCCCTTTATCATCGCGGGCGGTCCCAAGTGCGTCTACGAACCCTGGCATCTCTTCAGCACTGACCCGCAGCAACCCGAGAGTCCCGATGTCGTGGTGACGGGCGAGGAGTTCGTCCTCCTGAGCCTGCTCGAAGTCCTGCTGTCGATCCGCGGTAAAGGCGAGTCGATGCGTTCGGCCTTCAACCGGGCTCGGGATCTGGGATTCCTCGATGACATCCCGGGCCTCGTCTATCCGCATGGTGAACAAGGCGGGGTCGCGGAACAACTGATCGACACCGGGACGCAGCGTCTCCTGAGCGACCTCGACGAGTTATCGCATCCGGTTCTCGGATATCGGCTCCTCGAAACGCCAGGCCGGGGAACCACCCTGGCCTCCCACGCCCTGCCGGCCAATCGCGTCAGCAAGCACTCGCCCATCAGTTCGATCGTCATGACGTTCGGCTGCAAGTTCGCCTGCCCCTACTGCCCGATCCCCGCGTACAACCAAAGGCAATACCGAACCAAGAGCCCCGAACGGATCGCGGATGAGATGCGCCGGCTCGGCGATGAGTTCGGCCATCGGCATTTCTTCGGCACCGATGACAACTTCTTCAACGACCACGACCGCGCGCTCAAGATCGCCGAGACTCTGGCCCGGACCCGGGTCAATGGCGAATCGCTGGGCGATCGGGTTCGCTGGGGCACGGAAGTGACGGTGCACGACACGTTGAAGATGGAGGAGCATCTGCCCCTCATGCGCAAAGCGGGTTGCCGCGCGCTGTGGCTGGGGGTCGAGGACATGACGGCCACGCTGGTCAAGAAGGGCCAAAGCGCGGGCAAGACGATCGATTCGTTTCAGAAGCTTCGCGCCGCCGGCATCTGTCCGATGCCCATGATGATGCACCACGACGAGCAACCCCTCTACACCCGCAAGAGCAACTATGGCCTGATCAACCAGGTCAGGCTGCTCCGAAAGGCCGGGGCGGTCACCCTGCAAGTGTTGATGCTGACCCCCTCGCCCGGCACCAAGTTGTACATGGGGACATACACCTCGGGGCAGGTGTTCGACCGGGTCGGATCGAGACGCATCGATCCGTACATGCACGATGGCAACTACATCATCGCCTCCCATCACAAGCAACCCTGGAAGAAGCAACTCAACATTCTCGCCAGCTACTCGTATTTCTACAATCCCTGGCGGTTGATCGTCGAGCTCACGCGCAGGACCAAGGTGGGCGACAAGCCGGCCAGCGCCCAGATCTTTGGCATGCTTGGCAATTCCCAGAATATTCGCCGCACGTTCGGCTGGGTGTTCCGATTGATGTTCCGAAAGATCCAGAGGCTCTCGGCTCCGCCCAC